>DITX01000072.1:7391-9984 GCA_002422225.1 Gammaproteobacteria bacterium UBA6173 | reverse complement strand
CTTGGGAGCGTGGCTTAAACGAGAACACCAACGGCCTGATACGCCAGAGCTTTCCCAAAAGCACCGACCTTAGTAAAGTGACTGACAACGAAGTACGACGAGCGATTGACCGATTGAACAAGCGACCCAGAAAGCTTCTGGGGTATAAGACTCCGGCGTTCGCAATGAAGGAAAAAATGGCGGCCCTAGTGGCTTAACTGGTTATGCACTTGGGATTTGAATCCAAGTCGCCATTTTTTCGCCTGTTCCAGATTTCCCCGGTCCATGTGTCGGTTTTGGCAATACGATCCCACATCGCTTCATAAAATTCGCGGCTCTGTCGGCCAGACCGGAACAAGGCCGGCGTCAGACCCTGAACTTCCAACTGGGAGAAACCCGAACTTTTTTCAAAAGACTCGTTAATTCTCAGAATGTTGCGCTGGGCATCGGTAATCATGATGCCTTCTTGTGACGCAAATGCAGTGGCCGCAATACGTAATTCAGATTGCGCGCGCAGGCTTTCCGTCACATCCATGACCAAGGACACCGACAAGCCTTCCTCTGGTACCGCCACGTTTTGGGCGGTGATGTATCGAAGTTCTTGTCCCGCGCGTGGCAGGGGAATGTCACTCCAGTGCATGCGTTCAGGATCTCCACTTTCAAAATCACTGATCACGCGTGCCTGCATTTTTTCGCGCTGCTGTACGTCCTCGTAAACAACTTCCCAAAAATTGCTGGTGTCACTGAGCGCCTCTCTGGTAGTTCGATAGAAGCGCGGAAAGTTATTGTTCATATACTCAAAATGCACATCGCTACCAACCGAATTGATCGCAACACCAATCGGAAGATTGTCCAGCGCCGCCTTGAGAATACGCTGGCTGCGCTCAGCATCGCGTTGTGCACGACGGCGCTGGATAATCTGGTATAACTCGTTGCCAATCAACTGAACGGTGTTAACCGCCTCCTCGGTGTAATCAAAGTTGCTGTTACCCACCCCCATGATCAGTTTTGCCAGATCACCTTCCATAATCGGCACAGAAATAAAGCGCTCCAAATGCGCATGCCCATCTGGCATAGCACGTTTGTGTTCAGCAAATTCATAGTTGTTAACAACAATAGGTTTTTTAAGACGGATGCAATCTGCCCATATGCCTGCTTCATCAACCGGATAATGATTGTTGTACTCGGCATGGCAAAATTGCTCACCCGTTACTGTGCTCCAGGCCAGCAGTTCAATGGCCTGTTGATCCTGATTGACCCTATGCAAAAAGCCAACTTTGCTGCTGGTCAACGCCTCTGCCAGATCCACTGCCTTACGCGCCAGCGTCTGGTCATCCATTTCCGCGGATTCGGCAACCAGTGCCAGTATTTTTTGTGTGCGCAATTCCGTCAGAAAACGATCTGTTACATCACGCACCACCATCACATAACGTTGTTCAGCACCCGGATATTTCAGACCGGCACCAGACAGCTCAAACCAGCGCTCTCCCGTGGGCAGCATCAATGAATAACGTAGACCTTTGGCACGCCCGGTATTCGCAATTTGCAACATGGCTTTGAGAAACACCGCAACGGTTGCATCAGGCAAAAATTCGCGTATGTTGCGCCCGAGGAACTGTTCCGGCGGTGCTACCAGCTCACCTTCAGCGGCATGTGAGTGATAATCATGAATAATGCCATCGGCAGAGATCTCGAAAAGCATATCGGGCAATGCATCCAGCGTTGCACGAATTCTGTCACTCAGTTTTTCTACTTCACGAAACGGCTCGTCAATGCCAAACAGCACTATTGCCTTGAACAAAAACGAATAAGCGATAATTTTGTAAACATGACCAACAAGATTATAGATATCGCCCGCCACCGTGTAGAAGGTAAAAAACACTTCGCTGAGCGCCATCACAATCGCGGCGCAGGCCAACATCAAAGTTTCATTTTTTAGCTTACTGGCGGCTCTGCGCCACAATATCAAGCCAGCGGTGGCATAAATTGCAATCACCACAAATTCCGCCAGGATTTTGGTCAGTGTCAGACCCTCTCCTTCAACAAATGTAGAGGGGACCGTGTCGGGAAAAACCAAAAACCAGAGATTGATCAGTACGAGGACCAAAACCATCGCGCTTGGCACAATAAAACGATCCGCGCTTGAAGGAACCCGGTGTGGCAAGGCGGCAATCGCAAACAACGCAATGGCGGCAAAAAAGCGGGCAGCAAGCCAATAGTTGATGCTCTTTTCGACACCACTTGGTGTAACAAAGGCTGGCATGCCGTTGCCTGAAATCATGTGCATGAAGTCCAGTATCGCGACTCCACAAAACATGGCTGATAATATGAGCAATCGGAAATCAGGTTTTGTGCGAAAGGAGTTCCAGCCAAGTATAATCACCATGGCCGCTACAACAATTGCCATCGTCTCTAACAATAAATGCAGGGGCGCATAACCCGCCACCCCGTCCAGTCCTGGCATCGGCAGTAAGCGAGTCACAATCACCAAGCCAGCAAGAAACAGCAGCACCCACTGCATTGCACGAATCTGCTTGTGAAACGCTTCATTTATTGTCATGACTTTCGACCTTCCCGCACCTATCCCTTTGTAGAAATCCCCCCATTATCATCC
>DITX01000072.1:6563-7292 GCA_002422225.1 Gammaproteobacteria bacterium UBA6173 | reverse complement strand
CGCTTTTTTAACATAGAGAGAAAAGTTTCCAAAGCTTCACCGCCGTGGCGTCGACTGGCCACGACACGCAGAATGTCGCCGTGTTCAGAATCAGGCTCTGGCAGCGTTGACGCATCAATACGTGTCCATGGCTGGCCAGACTCACAACGCCAGGCTTCACAGGATTGCTGGCAGATGCCAAGGTAACTGACGCCTGTCACGGGCACATGAACAACACCCAGCACCGGCTTGCCTTCGCTGATCAGCGCAATATTCACAGTGAATTCGCCGTTGCGGGAAATAAACTCTTTGGTGCCATCCAGCGGATCCACCAGCCAGTAGTGCTGCCACAACCGGCGCGTGGCAAAAGGCACATCGGCAGATTCTTCAGATAACACCGGGAGCTCAGGCGTCAATGCAGTCAACGCGTTCACAATCACGTGGTGGGCCTGCAAATCAGCCTCGGTTAACGGAGACTCATCAAGCTTGTTGCTGACCTCCAGCTCCCCGGGTCGCTGGTACACCGCCATTATCTGTTTGCCAGCCTGAACCGCAATGTTGTTGATTGTTTGCAGCAATTCCCGAGTGAGTTGCATAATGGCTCCCTTATTTTGGTCCCTACGGATTCTACCTGATGCTGGATTGGTCTGATATCGACACGGTGTTGTTCGACATGGATGGCACATTGCTCGACCTGCATTTTGATAACTATTTCTGGGAGACACTGGTCCCGGAGCGCTGGGGGCAACG
>DITX01000072.1:1278-6528 GCA_002422225.1 Gammaproteobacteria bacterium UBA6173 | reverse complement strand
GGGCTGGATATCCAGCAACTTAAAGAACAGCACCAGCATAAAATTGCTGTTCGCCCTAACGTGCCCGAGTTATTGCAGCGACTAAAAGCCGTCAACAAAAAGTTGTTTCTGGTCACCAACGCGCATCCCGGCAGCCTACGTTTAAAAATGCAAACCACAGGCTTGCAGCATCACTTTCATCACGTGATCAGTTCACACACCTTGGGCATGGCCAAAGAAAATCATGGATTCTGGCAAAAACTTAAGGCACATCAACATTTTGAACCGCAGCGCTCTGTATTGTTCGATGACAACCTGCACGTGTTGCGGCAGGCGAAAAGTGAGGGCATCAAACATTTATTTGCTATTCGACAACCCGATAGCCAGCGCCCGCCCTTGTATTCTGATGAGTTTGTCCATATTGAAGATTTTGCTGACATACTTCCGCCAAACCAGGACGGTAACATTCTGATATGAGTGATAAGCAGCAAGACAACAATACCAGTGCACCCGGCAAAGTCAGGCTGGACAAATGGTTATGGGCCGCGCGACTTTTTAAAACTCGCGCCTTGGCCAAAGAGGCCGTAGAAGGCGGCAAGATCAGTATTGATGGCCACAAACCCAAACCCGGCAAAGAAATCGCCACCGGAACGGTGTTGAGCGTGCGACAGGGCTGGGATGAAAAAACGTTATTGGTGATTGGCTTGTCTGAACAAAGGCGCAGTGCACCGGAAGCGCAGCTGCTGTATACCGAGTCAGATGAAAGCAGGGAAAAACGTGAGACCTTGGCTGAACAACGCAAATTTCAGGCTGCAGGCCAGTTTGCCAATGAAAAGCCTGACAAAAAAGAGCGACGACAACGCCAGGCCATGAAGGCGCGCTACGAGTGATCAGCGCACCGGGCGTTGGTATGCACTCTGGCATTTTTTTGGCATAATGCCGGCACTGAAAAAAACATGAAGTATTCATAAACAACTTGAATTCCAATCCAGTGAATTCAGCACATTAAAAACCGCCTGATGCTTCGCTCGAATTGAGGCAATGCCGGTTAAAAGGATGCAGGGCCATGACCAATCAGAGCTCAAACGCCATTTGCCAGGAAATAATCAAGGAAAACAAACGCACCGTTTATCGCAACCTGGCACCGAGCCAGTTGATCGAAATGGCAGTGCAGCGTCAGGAAGGACGGCTGGCAGACAATGGTGCTCTGGTAGTTGAAACGGGCAAACGTACCGGCCGCAGTCCAAAAGACCGTTTTATTGTCCGGGAAGCCGGCAGCGAAAACCAGATTGACTGGGGGGTTGTTAACCAGCCATTTGAAGCCGATAAGTTCGATGCCTTGTGGGCACGTGTAAATGACTTTCTGAGCGACAAGGACTTGTTTGTTGCCGATTTGCATGTGGGCGCCGACCCCGATCATTACATCCCGGTGCAAGTGAACGCCCAGTGTGTCTGGCACTGCCTGTTTGGCACCACCTTGTTTATCAAGGCCAACGACAACTACAACCCCAAAAATAAAGCGCAGTGGCAAATACTGAGCGCACCCGACTTTGTTTGTGACCCAGCCCGTGATGGCACTAACAGTGAAGTCGCCGTGATTTTAAATTTTGCCCAGCGCAAAGTGCTGCTGGCCGGCGCGCGTTATGCCGGCGAAATGAAAAAGTCCATGTTCTCCGTGCAGAACTTCCTGTTGCCCGAGCAAGACGTATTGCCGATGCATTGTTCCGCTAACGTTGGCGAAGCCGGCGATGTCTGCCTGTTCTTTGGTTTGTCTGGCACAGGTAAAACCACCTTGTCTGCTGACGAAGAGCGCTTCCTGATCGGTGACGACGAACATGGCTGGGGCAAAGGCACGGTCTTTAATCTGGAAGGCGGCTGTTACGCCAAGTGCATCAATCTGAGCCAGAAAAATGAACCGGTGATCTGGGATGCCATCAAGTTTGGCTCCGTGATCGAGAACGTCATCATCGACGAACACTCGCGTACCGCCGACTACGCAGACACGCGACTGACGGAAAATACCCGCGCCTGTTACCCGCTGACGCACATCAAGCAGCGTATTGAGGCAAACCGTGCGGGTGAACCCAAGTCTATTGTGTTCCTGACCTGTGACCTGACTGGGGTGCTGCCGCCGGTGTCCATTCTGTCTCCGGAAGCGGCGGCTTATCACTTCCTGAGCGGATACACCGCACTGGTTGGCTCAACCGAAGTGGGTTCAGGCGATGGTATCAAATCCACTTTCTCTGTGTGTTTTGGCGCGCCATTTTTCCCAAGACCCGCGGGTGTTTATGCAGATTTGCTGATCAAGCGCATTGCAGAATTTGATAGTCAGGTTTATCTGGTGAACACCGGCTGGACTGGTGGCCCACACGGCATCGGCAAGCGTTTCAGCATTCCGGCAACCCGCGCGGTGTTGCATGCCATTCAAAGCGGCGCGCTGCGCAATGCACCCACACAACATCTGGATGGCATCAACCTGACCATCCCCACTGAAGTACCCGGTGTAGAAAGCTCACTGTTAAACCCGCGTAACACCTGGGCAGATCCTGCCAAGTATGACGCCAAGGCAGCCGATCTGATCAATCAGTTCTGCACTAACTTCAAACGCTTCAAGGTGTCTGAGGCCATTGTGGCCGCGGGTCCGCAACTCAGTTAAGGTCGACATCTTGTCAACACCCGAAAATGGCGGCAGCAATGCCGCCACATCCACAAGCGTAGCCTACACCAGCGCACTGGATCGATTTGATTTGCCCGTCTTTAAGGCAGAATGGGCAAATATCCGCCGCGGCATCGAAAAAGAGAGTCTGCGTGTAACGCCGCAAGGCAGACTGGCGCAGACGCCACACCCGGTCGCCATGGGCTCAGCACTGACACATCCTTACATCACAACCGATTACTCTGAGGCGCTGATAGAGCTGATTACGCCTGTCACTGATTCAGCCGATGCCTGTATCGAGTTTCTGACCGATATTCACAAGTTCACCTATGACAATCTGCCGGACGGTGAGCGGCTCTGGGTGTCCAGCATGCCCTGCCTGTTGGAAAGTGAGGACGAAATACCGCTGGCCCAGTATGGCAACTCCAACATGGGCAAATTAAAAACGCTGTACCGGGAAGGCCTGGGCCACCGCTACAGTCGAAAAATGCAGACAATTGCAGGCATACACTACAACTTCTCCATGCCTGAGTCGTTTTGGCAGGATTATCGCTCAGTCCTTGGCTCGACCGAACCCGTGCAGGATTTTCAGACCCGTCATTACTTGCGCCTGATCCGTAACTACCATCGTTACTCCTGGTTATTGGTTTATTTGTTTGGCGCATCGCCAGCCGTGTGCAGCTGTTTCACCGCAGGCCGTGAACATGACCTCGAGAAACTCGACGAGTACACGCTCTACAAGCCGTATGCCACCTGCCTGCGCATGGGTGACCTAGGTTATCGCAGCGATGCCCAGCGCTCAATTTATGTGTGTTACAACGACATCAACAACTATATCGACAGTTTGTACGCTGCGTTATCAACATCCTACCCTGCCTATGAAGCCATAGGTCTGGAAAAAGACGGTACAAAACTGCAGATCAACACCAACCTGCTGCAGCTGGAAAATGAGTTTTATGCCACCATTCGGCCTAAGCGGGTGGGAGAAGGCGAACGGCCACTGGCCTTACTCAAAGCACACGGCATTCAGTATGTCGAAGTGCGCGCGCTGGATCTTAATCCGTTTCTGCCAGTAGGTATAAATAGCGAGCAGATCGACTTTCTGGATGCGTTTCTGCTCTACTGTTTATTGTCAGACAGCCCTTGGTGTGAACAAGCCGAATCAGTTGAAAGCGTGCAAAACCTGTCGCTGGCAGTCAATCGGGGCCGCGAGCCTGGGCTGATGCTGAGTCGGCACGAACAGGCAGTTTCGCTCAAACAATGGGCTGACGAGTTGCTGCAAGACATTCGGCATGCGGCAGCGATACTGGATCATGCCCACATGAATTCGCGCTACAGCGATTCAGTCAATGCTCAGGCTGCCAAAGTTGCCAACCCTGACCTGACACCGTCAGCTCAGATACTCAAAATCATGCGTGAAGACGGCGTGCCGTTCTGTAAGTTTGGTATGCAGGCATCCGAACAAACACTGGCGCACTTTGCCAAAAGCAGCATGTTGTCGGCACGTCTGGATCATTTCACCGCGGCCAGCGCTCAATCATTGGCCGCACAGGCCAACATCGAATCCCAGGATACCCTGGGCTTCGATGAGTTTCTGACACAATGGAATAACTACCGGCTTTAACGTCGGAAACCCTGATACAGGCACAGGGCAAACAAAGCAATAAAACCCATCAAGGATAATTCGGGAATGGAGAAAATGCCGAGAAAGCGCCAGCTGACCTCGGCACAATTGCCATCGCCTTTCAGCAAGAAGCTCAAGGTGTCCATCAGCGGGAAGTTGTTCAGTACGTAGTTGAATCCTGGCCCACAGGCCGGGACCTGATCCTCAGGCAGATAGGTCAACCAAATCTGACGGATGGCAAAATAACTGCCAGTGACACACATGGCCGCCGCGCCAAGGGCGTAATTGCGCCGACCGTTTGCACCCGGATTATGGATGGCTGCTGCCAGACACACCAATCCCGCCAACACAACAAACACTCTCTGCGTGATGCACAGGCCGCAAGGCTGAAGCAGCATGACGTGCTCCATGTAAAGCGCTATCCCGATAATTACCACGGTTGCTACAAAAACCAGAAAGTTCAGTAGTCGTGAACCGGGCATCATTTCCAAGAGTCGTGCAATCATCATGTTATGTCCTGTAAGGGTCTATTGTCGGTGCCAACATTTGCTGACCACCGCTGCATATCCGTCCCACTGGGCTGCTGGAAAACGCGTAGCCCGAATTCTGGCAGTATTGACAGTAGATGGTCAAAAATATCTGCCTGAATACCTTCATAAGGCACCCACTCGATGTTATTGGCAAAACAATACACCTCCAGTGGCAAGCCCTCGGGGGTTGGACTCAAATGCCGCACAATCTGTGTCATCTGCTGATTAACGCTGGGGTGCTTGCGTAGATAGTTCTCTACATAAGCCCTGAACGTTCCGAGATTGGTGATACGCCGGGTATTGGCAGGTTCTTTGCCGCGCTCAGCCAGCTTTTTGTTCCAGTCATCAATTTCCTGCTGCTTGCTGGCCAGATAATCGCTCAACAAAACTAGTCCACTCAGGTGCTGTATCTCTACCGGGCTCAAAAACCGCACACTGGTCTGATCCAGAAAAATAGCGCG
>DITX01000072.1:0-1255 GCA_002422225.1 Gammaproteobacteria bacterium UBA6173 | reverse complement strand
ATCAGCATCAATACCGCCGCTAAGGCGCCCAGCCCCGACAACAGGATCAAGGGCGAGCGATCCAGCATAGCAGCGATCATCAGCAACACGGCTACCGCGTACACCACAATTTTTGATACCTGCAGATACCCCTTGATGGGACGCATTGCAGCATCGGGGCGGCGCTGATACACCTCATTTGCCATATCCAACAAATTTGAAAGCGCTAGCGCCAATGACAAAATGACCAAAGAACTGACAACATTGAGAGTCATCACCGTGACTGGCTCGGGCAAACCCGGTATAAACCGGATGCCGACCATAATGACCAAGGCCGGAATGATATTGGCGAGCCGGGCGATAAACCCATAACGCCTAAATTGCACGGAATTGGCCTGAGCGGTGTCCTGCTTTTCAGAGGCTTGCAGTAATTTCAACAGCCCGCGCACAAGCACGCGCTTACTGACAAAATTGGCCATCCAGCTGGCTGTCAACAATCCCATAACTGCCAGCAGAGTAATCAACCATGGCAGCTGCTGCATTAACTCGTTTAGCCGGCCCATCTGCTCGGTCATAAAAACCTTCTTGAATATAACTTGGTAAAAATTGAATTGATTGCTGTCAAAAACTTAAGACTTGCTCGTTGCGGCCGACATTACAGGCATCAAAACAGGACAGAACCCAATTATGACACCCCTTTACGCCCGATTCAGATATTCATTTTTTGGTGTGCTCATGACACTTTTTATGCTGTCGGCACCCACAACAGCATCCGCTGCTGAACCTGTCGAGGACCCCGCCGCTGCGATGGCCGGGCTGATTTATTATGGCCTGGGCCCGAGTTTTGTCACCAACTACGACGGTGCCGGCCGTCTCAAATATCTCAAGGCTGATATTTCGGTGCGTATGCAACCGGGTACTGCTGCCTTGATCGACAAACATCTGCCTTATCTGCGTAACAAAGTTGTGGTGCTGCTCGCTGCGCAACTTGAGGAAAACCTCACCTCGACGCAAGGAAAAGAACTCTTACGATTGCAGGCGCTCGGGGAAATTCGCTCTGCACTGGATTTTCTCGAAGGCCCAGGAACAGGTGATCGCATCATGAACTTATACTTTACCTCGTTTGTGGTACAGCGTTAGGGACCGCGCCACCCTATAAGCGCCAACGGAAAAATTTCTCTGCCCACGGTAGCAGATGTTGCGGTACGCGCGCGCTGCGCCAGGCATTGGCTGCAAAACGGTTGCCTTCCAGCATGGTTGGGTAAATGTGGGTCGT
>DITX01000100.1 GCA_002422225.1 Gammaproteobacteria bacterium UBA6173 | reverse complement strand
CGGTCGAAGTTGGCCCTGGTGCCTCGATTATTTTCCACAGCGGCGTGACACCCGCAGCGGCGAATCCGAATGCGCAACGTGGTACACCTGAGTTTTATGGTGACACCAAAACTCAGGCAATCAGCGTATTTAACCGTATGCAAGCTGACCTTGAACGTCATGGGCTGAGCATGGGTGATGTGGTCAAGATGACAGTATTCTTGGTAGGCGACCCTGCAATGGGTGGTCAGATGGATTTTGATGGTTTCATGGAAGCCTACCGTATGTTCTGGGGCACACCAGAGCAGCCGCGACTTCCAGCTCGCTCAACCGTGCAGGTTGCCGGGTTGGTAGGTCCGCTGATGTTTGTTGAAGTTGAAGTAATTACTGCAACAACACGATAAGTGCACTACGGGCGGGTGGTATTCCCCTCCCCTTGAGCCACCTGACCGTTTTTATCTGATTCTGAAAACAGCAATAGAAAATAAAAAGGCCCGGGGCAATGACGAACTGGGCCTTTTTATATTGGTAGAAATTTCCCGCCGATTGCTCGGCGGGAAACAACTATGATTGTGGTCCCCACTCCACGCTCATGTAGAACTGGCGTCCCCATGGGCTCTGCAGACGACTGGCGAAACCGCCCAGCATAGGCAGTCGCTGTGGTTCACGGTCAAATAAGTTATTAACCCCCACGCTCAGATTGATGTTGCTGTCAAGATAACTATCAAAGAGATAGCTATATTGCGCGTTGGTGATTGTCCATGCGCGCACACGACCATTACTGGGCGCTGGCGTGCCAGTCAGTGCATTAACGCGGCTTACCTGAACAGCTGCTCTATGAAAATGACCTTAAGGGCATTGCAGTTTAAATGCGCCGTCCCGCATACTTGCCATATCTTGTCGCGATATAACAATTTGCAACAATCAGTAGCACAAAGTTTTTGTGATGGCTATCTTACCAAGGAAAATAAAAATCAGATGGCAACCCTAGATCATTTGCAAAGTTTACGTAATTACTTAGGTGAGTCAGCAAAAATTACACCTGACTCGCATTTGCGTAATTATGTCAAAACTACGTTTCTTACTCTTGAAGGCAACGCACTGCCTTTGCGAGTACCATTTGAAAAAGCACAAGACTATATTGGTAAACTGGTAGGGGTGACCAAATGGTTTACAGTGGACCAGCCGCTGGTGAACAAGTTTGCTCACGCTACAGGCGACTATCAGTTTTTACACATTGATAAAGAGCGTTCAAGTCGCGAAAGCTGTTATGAAGGCACGATTGCGCACGGCATGTTAACAATGTCGTTGCTGCCAACATTTGCGACACACGGCACCTTAAAAATTGAAGGAACCAGCCAATACATTATTTATGGACTTGATAATGTGCGGTTCCTGAATCCGGTGAGAATAGGTAGCCGAATTCGTGGCAGTTTTCGACTGATCAGTGCGGAAGAACGTGGTGAGGGGGAATACTTGTTACGCCACTCGGCCACGATTGAAATTGAGCATCAGCAGAAACCGGCGATGATTGCTGAGTGGATAGTATTAGCATTGGTATAAAAGGTGTTGAACCTACACAAAACGCTCTGCGCTCGCCCGCATCCAATCTTCCGCGTATGCCGGTGGAATCGCTTCGTTCAATAGTTGATCGGGAAGTAACGGTGTATAAATCTGATTGAAGTTGCGCATCCCTGCCTCGGTACGCTGATAAAGATCACAGGGTGACAAATCACTTGGTGAGTTGTAGCCTAAGGCACCACAGAGTTCCAAAAATGCAGCAACCGTTCCTGCCTGATAATTTTGTACCCGAATGGAACGAAGTTCAACATCCACAGCTTTTGCACGTGCCGGATCCTGTGTGGCAATGCCAGTTGGGCATTTATTGGTATTGCAGACTTTAGACTGTATGCAACCCAAGGCCAGCATCATGGCGCGTGCTGAATTGACTAAATCAGCCCCCAGCGCGATTTTTGCCATCATATCAAAACCACTCGCGTTTTTACCGGCACTGATAATTTTGATTTGTGTTCTTAATCCTGCCCCTTGCAGTACCTGTGACACAAAATACGTTGCTTCCAGACAAGGCATGCCCAAGCGATTACTGAATTCAACTGGGGCTGCACCTGTGCCCCCTTCTGCACCATCAACGGTAATAAAGTCAGGCAAAATTCCGGTTTTCAGCATCGCTTTCACAATTGACATAAACTCGGATTTTTTGCCAATACACAGTTTAAAACCAACAGGTTTACCGCCACTTAACTCACGTAAACGCTGAATGAACTTTAACAATCCTTCAGGGGTGTCGAACTCAGGATGATTAGCCGGCGAGTAAACCGTTTTGCCAATTTCTACAAGGCGTATCCTGGCGATCTCTGAACTGACTTTGGCACCGGGTAAAACGCCACCATGTGAAGGTTTAGCGCCTTGTGAGAGTTTGACCTCTATCATTTTGATCACATCGTGTGTAGCCGCCAGCTTGAATGCTTGATCATCAAAGCGGCCATGTATGTCGCGGCAACCAAAATACCCAGTACCAATTTGCCAGACCAGATCACCACCGCCAGACAGATGATGTGGGCTGATTCCGCCTTCACCGGTATTGTGATAGAAGCGGCCCAGCTGCGCGCCTTTATTAAGGGCCGCGATAGCATTATTGCTTAAAGCACCAAAACTCATTGCAGAGATGTTAAGCAACGCCGCGGAGTACGGCTTCAGACACTGGGGACCACCAACACTCACACGAGCGCTGTCTGGATCGATATGGCGTGCGTTTATCGAGTGGAAAACACTGAGGTAACCCTGAGCGGTGATATCTCGTTCAGTGCCAAACGGAAGTGTGTCATCAAGACGCTTTGCACGCCGGTAAACCAGGTCGCGGGTTTCACGATTGAAGGGCGCCTCTTCAAGATTATCTGCAATAAAATATTGACGAATCTCCGGTCTAATACGCTCTAACATAAAACGTATGTTGGCAAAAACAGGAAAGTTCTTGCGCAAATTACTGTCCGCAACAAACAGATCATAGAATCCAACCACACTGAACAACACAAATAACAACACCAGAAACAGCAAACCTGGCTGAAGTAACAAAGCAGTGGGATGTATAGAAAATCGTGTGGCATACAGCAGTAAATAGATACTGGCCGGGACAAGTATCAGCGTTACCAGCCAAAAAAAACGTACTGCTGTTGTCATACCGGTCTTCCTTGTCGAATTTAATTACCCTTGCAGATTTTGGCCTTTGCCTCTGCATACTCACGTTTCAAACGCTCTATGTAGTCGGCCGCGGGCGCTATTTCCTTAATCACGCCGATGCCTTGGCCGCATCCCCAGATATCACGCCAAGCCTTTTTCTCACCACCGCCGCCAAAATTCATTTTGCTGGGGTCAGACTCAGGCAGTTTATCCGGATCCATGCCAGCATTAACGATACTGCCTTTCAGATAGTTGCCATGAATACCTGTGTAGAAATTACTGTAAACAATGTCATCGGAGTTGCTTGTTACAATCATTTTTTTGTAGTCGTCTACGGCTCTGGCTTCTTCTGTAGCGATAAAAGGTGATCCTATATAGGCGAAGTCTGCGCCCATAGCCTGCGCGGCCAGAATCGCGCCGCCCGTGGCGATGGATCCCGATAACAGTAAGGGGCCGTCAAACCAGTCTCTGACTTCTTGAATCATGGCAAATGGACTTTTCACACTCGCGTGGCCACCCGCCCCGGCTGCAACACAAATGAGTCCGTCAGCCCCCTTCTCAATCGCTTTGTGCGCAAATACGTTATTGATCACATCGTGTAGAACCACCCCGCCCCACTTTTGAACACCTTGATTGACGTCTTCGCGTGCTCCAAGACTGGTAATGATGATGGGCACTTTGTACTTCTCACAAAGTGCCATGTCGTGTTCCAGTCGATCGTTGCTGCGATGAACAATTTGGTTGATCGCAAACGGCGCTGCTGGTCTATCTGGATTGGCTTTGTCCCAGGCTGCCAGGGTCTCAGTGATTTCAGCAAGCCAGTCTTCCAACTGTTCGGCAGGCCGGGCATTCAGAGCAGGCATAGAACCCACCACGCCATTGATGCACTGCGCAATAACCAGCTTAGGGTTACTGATGATGAACAGCGGAGACCCTATCACTGGGAACGGCAGATTTTGAAGTATGGGCGGCAAACGTGACATAAAAGCTCCGGTAATTAATGGTTGTTGGTAGCTGACAGAACAGTCTTAGAAACCTTCAAGGACCAGCTTCCCCAAGGTATGTTCAGACTTGAGCAGTTGATGTGCAGTTTCGAGATTTTCAGGTGTGATTCGGCCAAGATGTTGACCAACTGTGGTTTTAATAATGCCTTTGTCGACCAGACGCGCAACCTCGGTCAACAGTTTATGTTGTTCACCCATATCACGGGTCTTGAACATCGCGCGTGTAAACATAAACTCCCAATGCAGTGACAGGCATTTTTGTTTCATCAGTTTGATGTCCAAAGGCTCAACAGGATCGTCGATCAATGCCAGTCGTCCTTGAGGGCGGAGCATGGCAATCAGGTCTGCATAATGCTCGCCGGTGCGGTTGATACCTGCAACATCGGTCACATCAGCAAGACCTGTCATTTTGAGCTCATCCGAGAGTTTGTGGGTATGGTCCAACACATGGTGTGCACCCAGAGACTGCACCCAAGCTTTGCTTTCGGGTCGTGACGCGGTCGCAACAACGGTCGCGGAGGTCAGTTGGCTGGCTAGCTGCACAAGGACAGAGCCGACACCGCCGGCTGCGCCGACAACAAGCACTATACGATTAGAGGCTGCAGTACCCATAGGTACCTGTAAACGTTCAAAAAGCATTTCCCAGGCAGTGATCGCTGTCAGTGGCAAAGCGGCTGCCTGCGCATCCGACAAGCTGGCGGGCGCCACTGCCGCAATACGTTCGTCAACACATTGAAACTCGGCATTGCAGCCTGAGCGGGTCACGTCGCCGGCATACCAGACACGATCGCCAATTTTGAAGCGGGTCACTGCCGTGCCTATTGCCTCCACAATACCAACGGCATCCCAGCCAAGCACTTTTGGCTGATCTTCCGGGGGTGTTACGCGACTACGAATTTTGGTATCAACAGGGTTTACTGCAATAGCGCAGACGCGTACTAACAGATCATGGGCATCAGGTGCAGGTGTGGGGGTTTCAAACGTGAACAGCGGCCCCGTGGTGTATCCAATCGCTTTCATGGCAACTCCATCTTTAAAAAGTTGCCCTGAGTATACTGCAGAAAATAATTGTCGTCAGAAGTCAGTTTCCTCAAAAAAGGCAGCCAAACTGGCTGCCTTTACGGCGAATGACCGTCTTGAATCCTTCCTCGCGGGCTTACTTCGACTCAATCAACAGATCGCGTTTGGCTTGGATCGGGATTTGACGTGGCTTGAGCGTTTCAGGCACTTCACGGCGCAACTCTATGTGTAGCAAGCCGTTTTCCAGATGCGCATTAATCACTTTAATATGGTCCGCCAATTGAAATACTCGCTCAAAATTGCGTGCGGCAATGCCTTGGTGCAGGTACTGACGTTCTGCGGTGTCAGGGGTCTTTTCCGCGCGGACTTTTAATGTCTGCTGTTCAGAATGCAAGCTAAGCTCATCCTGTGTAAACCCGGCAACCGCCATAGTAATTCGATAGTCATCCTGACCTAGTCTTTCAATATTGTAGGGCGGATAAGCCGGTTGATTCTGTTCGCGCTGGGCAATGGAATCCAGCAACTGGCTCAAATGATCAAAGCCAATGGTTGAACGGTAAAGTGGTGCAAAGTCAAAATTTCGCATATCGAATCCTCATAGAGCAATAAGATTAAAGACAGGTTTTAGTGCCCATCTACGTGATCGGGCAAACTGAACAGACCTCAAAAGAGCCTCCGTCCTGAGTTTTTTATTAGGGTCAAAGTCCGCATTTTCAAGGACAAGTCAAAAAAATTTCTAAAAAAAGCAAAATTTCTTGGCATATACCGAGCCAGGTGAGCTATAAAAATTGTGGTATCAGGACGATGCCAACGCTTGGATGACGTCCCACACCCGTCATTTGGCAACAACGCCCTGTCAGGGAAGGCAGGCGCCGGATCATCACTGCTTCCTGCTGGTCCGGTCTTTTTACGGGGGCATTTATTGCCCCCTTTTTTTATATGACTTTAAACAAGGTGGCTAGCCGGTATTTCGAGTGCGTCATTTACCCAAAAAATGTAGCATCATGACCATGATCTTTTTAGGGGCAGTACTGCGGATACCTTTTATGAAAAAAACTATATTGATTACCGGTGCGTCCTCCGGATTTGGCAAAGCCTGCGCCGAGCGCTTTGCACAAGCCGGGCATCGCTTGATTTTGCTTGCGCGACGCGCTGATCGCCTGAACGACCTGGCGGAACAACTGGCGTCGCAGTGTGAGTTATTTGTGCTCTGTGTAAACATTACCGATGCGGCGGCTGTACAAAGAGCATTAGCCAGTCTGCAGGCACCCTTTGATAAACCCGACGTGTTAATTAATAACGCGGGTCTTGCGCTTGGCTTATCCCCGGCTCACCAGGCTGATCTGACTGACTGGGAAACCATGATCGCGACAAATGTCACAGCGCTGGTCCGTATGACACGTTTGGTTTTGCCAGGCATGGTGACGCGCGATCACGGACATATCATCAACATTGGCTCCACGGCGGGGCATTGGCCCTATCCGGGCGGCAATGTTTATGGTGCCAGTAAAGCGTTTGTACAGATGTTCAGCCGAGAGTTACGCGCGGATTTATTAGGCAAAAAAATCAAAGTCAGCAATATCGATCCCGGTATGGCAGAAACTGAATTTTCGTTGGTCAGATTTGATCAGGCACAAGATAAAGCAGATAAAGTTTATGAAGGTACCAAACCGCTGAGTGCTGAAGACATTGCAGAGATCATATTCTGGGTATGTAGCACACCGGCGCATGTCAATATCAACATGCTGGAAGTCATGCCCGTATGTCAGGCATGGGGGCCACTAAACGTCGACCGCACCATGAGTTTTACAGAAGAGTGAGGCGTGTCAACGCAGTCCTTCGTTAATCACAAGCGATACAGGTTTGTCGGATTTGTTATGAATCTGATAAGCCTGCCCTGCTGCTCGCCACGCCCAATCGCCCGTAGACTGCAGTTCATTGGTAACACCATCGGCGCGCGTAATATGAATGCGTCCGTCACTCACCTGCACGATGGCAACCGGATAGGCATGTGTGATCGGAGAGCTACTTTCTCCAGCGCCCAGCTCCAACCTGAATGAGCGAAACCAGGCATTTTCAAGTTGAGCTTGCACATTTAATCCCTGAACAGGCAGCACCGCGCCTGCGACGGCAGGTCCATAGTTGGCCAAGGCGATGATTCTGAAAAGTCCAGGTCCATCATTTGTGACGCGATGTGTGAAGTGTTCGTCTACATAGCTTGTCGTGCTTGAAACTCTGCCGTTAAGGGGCCCAGCACCATTGCTGATAAAAGTGTACAGAATGGCCGAGTCGTGTGTATGCGGCAAGGTGGTATCTGCAGGATTAATCTGTACATCAATCAAGCGTAGATCGCCGTCAGTGTGAACAGTTCTGTGCCGGGGTTCTTGCAGAATATTGACCGTGCGCACACGGTCAAAGGCGGCTTCGTCAATCTGTTGATCCTGGGCTGCCAAAGCGCCGGAGAACATACAGGCACTCAGAGCTACTTTCAATAGGCAGACACTTTGCCATTTAAGCAGGTTCATGATCTCAATCCTCTTGTTATTTTTCCCACACCCGCGCGGGTGATGTTCTTTTTGGATCCGCTGTCAGATAATGCCACCAACAACCTGTTCGCGGAAACAACAAAATGTGTAAGTCATTGCCCTCTGTTCTGTTTTGGTACTGCTTTGTTCCTTGATAATGGGGCTGCCCTCCGCTGTCATTGCGCAATCCCAAGATTATGATATCGATGAAACCTCTCGTGCAGCGGTACAGGTGATTGTAGACAACGCAACAGGCTCAGGCACCTTAATCATCATTGACAACAAACCAACGGTGTTCACTAACCGGCATGTTGCTGAAGGTTTTGATGTGGCAACCATTGCGGTGCTGGTAGATCCCAATGCGCCAGCGCAACCGATGTTTATCGCCAATCTGCTTGGCTTCTCGCAAGAGTATGACTTTGCGGTTTATACACTGACTTCTGATTTACAAGGTAATGCGGTAACAGCCCGGCAATTGCGTGATGGCAGTTTTGGGATTCGTATTCCTGATATCACCGCACAAGAAATCGGCAATAAAAACAGTGAAGTAAGACGAGGCGATCAATAATCCCGGTGCCGGACATTATGACATCTGGGTTGGCGCATACGCGCAAGGCGAGTTCATCAGTGGTGAATTGAGAATTACCGAAATTAGCACCACGGTGCCATAATACTTAAAGGTTGTTGCCCGTTTTATCAACGGGCATGTCACTTATAAGTTCACTGTGATCTTGCTGATCACACGCAAGGCTTTTTGTATCGCGAGTTCTGTACTTTCATCTTTGGCCAGTGCCACACCCAAGCGGCGTTCTCCGTTTACTTCCGGTTTTCCAAACAGCCGCAGTTCAGTGTCAGGTTCAGCCAAGGCCTCGTGCAAATTACCGTATTGCATGTCATGTGAATGTCCCGACACCAATAACACCGCCGATGCACAAGGTCCCATTTGCCGTATTGCAGGGACTGGCAATCCCAAAATGGCTCTGGCATGCAAAGCGAACTCTGACAGATTCTGTGACAACAAGGTGACCAGACCCGTGTCGTGAGGACGTGGAGATACTTCACTGAAATAGACTTTATCACCTTTTACAAACAGCTCTACCCCAAAAATCCCATGCCCGCCCAATGACTCAGTCACTGCAGCCGCAATACGTTGTGCTTCTTGTAATGCAATCACAGACATAGCTTGCGGTTGCCAGGATTCGCGGTAATCACCACGCTCTTGTCGATGACCGATTGGCTCACAAAAAACCGTGCCGTCACGGTGCCTGACGGTCAACAATGTAATTTCATAATCAAAGTTGATAAAACTTTCTACGATGACTTTACCCTGACCGCTGCGGCTGCCTGACTGAGCGTAGTCCCATGCATGATGCACGTCAGATTCCGTGCGGACTGTACTTTGGCCCTTTCCTGATGATGACATGATAGGTTTGACTACACAGGGCAGCCCAAGCAGTTTGACAGCATCAAGATATTGCTCTCTGGTTTGTGCAAACTGATACGGTGAAGTTGCCAAGCCCAATTCCTCAGCAGCAAGGCGACGAATACCTTCGCGATTCATGGTGAGTTGTGCAGCACGAGCCGTAGGTATCACCTGCCAACCGTCGGCCTCTAGCCTGACCAGTTCATCCGTCGCAATGGCTTCAATCTCTGGCACAATCAGGCAGGGTCGTTCCATCTCAACCAGATATCGCAGTGCTGCACCATCCAGCATATTGATGACATGGCTGCGATGTGCCACCTGCATAGCGGGCGCGTTGGCGTAACGATCAACTGCAATCACCTCGCAACCCAGCCGTATCAACTCTATGGCGACTTCTTTGCCAAGTTCACCGCTGCCCAATAACATGACGCGGGTGGCATGAGGTGATAAGGGTGTTCCTATCGTGCTCATAAACGAATCCAATCTGAAAAAAGGTGGCTATTGGGTTTCAACAGCAAGGTTCGACTCTAGCGGAATTCATGACTGGCAGCAAATCACAACGGTTTGCTGGCGACCACAATGATGTTAAAGCTGTTCTGTGACCAGGCTTGCAGGCTGCTGTAGTTATGCTCAAGCAAGGTGACTTCATAACCTGTTTCGATCAACCAATTACGCAGCTGCTCTACGTTGACGGCGGTCATGGTATGACGGTCTCGCCAGACGCGAGGCATGGTGTTGCCAGAAGTTTCATGTGTGTCAGCGCGCTCCTGCTTGATAGATAAATGCAAATCCATCACCTCACCCTGCCCTGTATAACTCCAGCCTGAAACAAAGGTCAATCGGCTGCTGGTGGTATTTACTTGCGTGCTGACTAAGTGGCGGTTGTTTATGCCGTTAATATCAACGGTGTTGAATACAAAAACACCACCCGGTTTTAATGCGTCAAAGGTGCGCTTTAAAGTGCGTTTCAGGTTGGAAACAGGATGGCTGTAATGAATTGAGTACAAAAAGCAGCTGATCAGGTCATATTGCTCGTAACCTTGAAATGATGACATGTCAGATAAGATGAACTTGGCCTCAGGACAGCGACTGGCAGCCTGTTCAAGCATGTCAGCACTGTTGTCGAGGCCTGTTGCAGTAAATCCCAGACTCTGCATGACCTGGATATGCGCACCAGTCCCGCACGCAAGATCCAGGTATTGTTGACCACCCGACGCTGAAAAAGCGTCAAATACACGTTTTGTGAACGCACATTGTTCGGCGTAATTCACCTCAGCACAAAACAAGTCATAAAAGCCGGACAAGTCGGCATATAAATTTCCAGTCTCGGTCATAGATCAGGGCTTTTCTGTGAGTTTGCAAAGGGTGCGTAGTGTGCAGAGATACAGGGCAACAATGTCGCGTACCTTTTCGATAAAAAGTGGCTTACCGGTTCGGGGTGCATCCAGAAGACCTTCAAGGCGCATCGAAACAAAGCGAGCTCGCCACTTACAAGCCGTTTGTTGAGTAACGCCAACGCATTGAGCCACCAAGTTATTATCCAGCCTCTGCGCGCATTGCAGAGCAATACGAGAACACAACGCCAGAGCCTGCGAAGTCTTTCGTCTCTTTGCCCACGACTGCAGTTGTTAACGTTCATTTTCATTCAAAATCAACTCAGCTTTAGGTCGGCCCATAGTCTCAATTCTCATGTAAGTCCCGTGATAGAAGGGTTTATACAGGAGCCCGGAAATATAATGAATGTATCAATGACTCGCCACACTGGGCGTTTTTGGTTTGGACACGCCCCTGCCAATCGAACAGGCTATCTACCACCTTGTCCGAGGCAGCGAACCCTTGTTGATCGAGAGGACAGCTGATATTACTTTAATACCTTTAGTTCAGCGTCTATGAAATAAACGCGTTTACTTTAGAGCTGAATTGGTATCGCTGGGCGGTCCGTGCAGCGGTTGCGCTGGCAAATGTGCACAACACGTTTGATGTGCCAAACCAGTATATCTGCGCTGAACATGATGTCATTCTGCCACCCGCATCAGCCGATGGCATGAAGGATTTATTCCGGATTGGCTGGGCTGTAATATTGCCTG
Source organism: Gammaproteobacteria bacterium UBA6173 (assembly GCA_002422225.1). Taxonomy (GTDB): domain Bacteria; phylum Pseudomonadota; class Gammaproteobacteria; order Pseudomonadales; family Pseudohongiellaceae; genus Pseudohongiella. The sequence goes on along the minus strand of DITX01000100.1, from coordinate 3,811 downwards.
ATTGCTCCCGAACTTAAACAAAAACCCTGCTCAACAACATGTTTGAGCAGGGTTTCAGTTAGTTAACAACCTAAATCCAAGCCTGTCCTGTCAGACGGCGTGCCGTTAGAAGTTGAAATTCACCCGTCCATAAACGACACGTCCCAGCACATCCTGGGATTCTGCTGCAACACCGGCAATCATGCCGGTTTTCTGCGGCATGCGGTCGGTCAGGTTGCGTGCGCCAACCGAGAGATTGATATCGCTGCCAAACAGTTCAAGTCCTCTGTAAGAGTAGAACATATCCAGCTGGGTCCAAGTGCGCAGTTTGTCTGTAATACCACCCCACTCATTGCCAGGAAATGCGGCCTGTAAACTGAACTCGTTAGCATCGAATGTCACCTCATCCACATAGCGTGTGGTTGTGCTGACCGTATGGTTACCAAGAGACCAGTTGATGCGCAGGTTTGCGCGAATCTGAGGAGTGGTTGGCACGGCACCAAATTGGTTATTCTGCTTGCCCACCGCTTCTCTTACAGGCTGATCCGCCGCTAGCTGGAAACGGTAAGTATCCATATAGGTCGCCTGCAATTGCATGTCGATGTCACCCCAGCCATTCAGGCCAACATCGTCCAGACTGAAACCATAATCAATCTGAGTATCCCATGCGCGCACCAGCATAGACGACGCATTGGAATCGCTTTGCAGGACAAGGTCTGGCGTGCTGATGTCTAGGGAGTTAGGGACAATACGCTTATCGGATCGCGGATCATTTTGCCAGCTCTGAAGCTGGGCCAATGTTGGGTAAGGAGTTGTCGTCGTCGGGTTAAAACCGGTTGCTTCACGGAACATCCGGTAATCCGTGCGGATAATGTCCTGTGTTGTTGTGCTAACGATCCGGTCAGTAAAATCGGTTTCGCTCCAAGTTATTGACCAAGTTATATCATCAAACAACACTAGGTCCACACCCAAGGAGAGACTATCCGAGGACTCGGGCATTAGATTCGGGTTGCCGGTCTGGCAAGAGGTGATGAATCCCTGAAACGAGGAGAAAAGATAATCCACGTTAGTCAACCCGCACACTTGCGGCGAATCCAATTGCGTCAAGGTGGGCACAATAAACGCCTCACCCATGGTCGCGCGGACGCTCAACCAGTCTGTTGGCACATAAACCAATCCGAACTTGTCAACCACAGCGCTCTGACCGGTGCTGAAACTTTCATCCCTGACGGCTGCCGAAAGCTCCAGATTGTCCAGTACCGGAAAGGCGAATTCGGCAAACCAGGAGTCGCTGGAACGACCTATCTTTCTGGGTAGCGCCTGTGCACCTATTAGCTGATCATTCTTGATGGAGGTTGCGGTTGGCCCGTCTTTCTGAGTTTCCTCGCGACGCTGGTATCCAGTTGCCATGGCAATAGGGCCTCCAGGCAACTCAAACCCTCCTAGCGGCATGTCACCGGTAAAGATCAGATCAAAAGTCTGAAGTGAGAACCTATCATTCACCCTATCATTCGTGTAAATCGCATCCGCAACGTGCTGAGGCGTTCTAAATCGGGCATCGGTGGCACCAAACGGATTGAAGCAGTGGTTGACATCTTTGACTACATCGCAGTTCAAGCCCTGTGTAACCGCACTGAGACTGAATTGCTGAGTGCTCTGACCCACGCTGTCGTAATGGCTATACACGTAGTTTGTTGTGCCCCGCCAACCTTCCAGCAAAGGTACGGCAAAATCCAGACCTGTTGCGAAGCGCAGTGCGCGTCGGTCACCGAGGTTCCTCTGGTAATGGCCAAACTCATGCATGATTGTTGGGATGGTATTTGCCTCTGGTTTGCCAAATGGCAACCACTGTGAACCATTGATTCTCACATCTTCACTGAATGGAACCCCGCCTAAAGGATCGTTGTCTATCGAGGCAAACCGGTTATTGGCGAGTACAACCTTGCCTGAGTCATCGCGCTGCGGCAGAGGGCGGCCATAACCATCAAGTACGATGCTCCCAGAACCGTCCCTGAGCGGCGCCGCAAACAGATCGACACCAGCGGATGTTCTTGCTCGGAAATTATTGCCGGGCAGCTCTCCCCGCACAACCGGCAGGTCTGCCGTTCGCGCACCCGGATTGCCGGTATTGTTGCGGTTGCGAGTTAACTGGCGGTTCCACATGATCTGAGACCGAAAGGTGGTATCCGCGTCAATGTCCCAGTTTAAGTTACCGTACAAGGACGAGGTATCAAATTCGGGCTGAAAATCCCGGGTATCACCAAAACTCATGAAACAGCGCCCTGCCGCAAGGTTACCCCAAGCGTTGTTGCCATCTCTGACCTGATCAGGTTCGGTCTTGAAGCCGCACGCAGGATCTGGCCGTCCGCTCGACGTGGCAAGTAAATCCCCGTTAGCATCACGGTTCGGCACAAGGAAATTGCCGGGGTTGGATCCGCCATTGTGTGTGAAACCCGACCTGACATACTCTGGCCGCTCTTCCCAACCGAGCGCACCTGCGTCAACAAACGAGCCGGCAAATACCAGATCTACCGAGTCAAAACTTCTACCCATCAGAAAGGAGCTTTCAGCCTTTCGGTAATCACCCCGGCTATCACCCTCTTCGAAATATTCAACTTTGATGCCATCAAAAGAGGTATAGGGAATCAGATTCACCACGCCGGCGACAGCATCGGATCCGTACAGCGCAGCAGCTCCATCGGTAACCACCTCCATGCGCTGCAGTGCAGATGTGGGCAGCATGGATTGCACGTTATCAGTGGCGATACGTTTTCCGTCGATAAGGGTCAGTGTGGCACGTGGGCCAAGGCCGCGAAGATTGAAGCTAGAGGTTGTGCTAGTAGCGTTTCCTTGTATCGAGTTGGTCACCGCAGTGCCGTTATTAAATGTAAGGTTCTGCACTACCTGCGCCATATTTACGGTGCCCTGGGCTTCGAGATCCTCGGCGCTTAAAGTTGTGACAGGCGAGGCCGCGTTGAGGCCTTCGCTGCGACGGATAAAGGAACCGGTAACAATGACCTCCTCTATTTCTGCCCGAGCGTCTGACGCAGCCTGTTGCGCGTGGCTATAGCCTGAAAGCATGAGCGATGCCATTGAAACGGCAATGAAGATCGCATTACGTTTGTAGGCAAAACCAATACACAATTGACTTTTGTAATCGACAAACATTAGTAGACTCCTATCGATTTGATTATTTTTTTGTAGATCAGCAACATAAAGATGTCTCTGACTGTTTATTTTAGTGCGATCCGGCACATAAAGTCTTGTTTATTATTGAAATAAAACTGACGGATAATAAAAACAATAGGTTACAAGACTCGTTAGCATGATTGATTCTTAAAACGGGGTCTCAGAAGGTATTACACTGCGGTTGATTAGCTGCGCTCAGTAGAGTTAGCAGTAAATCGTGTTGTCCCTTATGTTGATCAACCAGAGCAACAAAAATTGTTTCCATCCCATAGATTCTCATAGGAATCTCAGTATTTGTTGAGCAGGCAGGTCGAGTGGCTCGGTAGGATCTACCCGAAGTGGCGGCAAGAATTCTCGCCGCTCGAATAAATTGAGCTGAAGTAGTCGAATCATTTGCTGGATGCTGCCGCTCATTTGATTACAAAACTTTATCCAGGCCAGTAGCAGGTAGATGCACATCGCGATCCATAGCCGTGTCAGCACTGCGTTTCTGGAGGTGCCCACAAAGGATTTGATTTTCAGGTCCCGCTAATAGCCTGTCGGACTTGGAGCTAACAGACATCAGTGAAAGTGGTGATATGACATTTGCCCCCTTTTTTGTACCCGGTAGTGGCTTTCAAGGAGCCCAACTCAGCTTTAACGG
>DITX01000042.1:5940-7155 GCA_002422225.1 Gammaproteobacteria bacterium UBA6173 | reverse complement strand
TGGCTAATATGAGCATGATCAGTCCTTGTGCCACTATATCCGCCGCTGATCACAACGAAGGACGTTGACGGGGAGAATGGATTCTGCCCGCAGCAAGGTGTCTTTAAAGAGATTTAACTCTGCCGAGGTCTTAGAAATCACTTATCTTATCTGCCAGTTTTTGATGCTGAATGTATTCATATTCTTTTCTGGTTAGTGTAATTTCGTGACTTTACGTCAGCCCATAGACACCATGTGAGCCAATTATGCGACTAGCCGTTACCGTTTTAAGCGTTTTGTTTTCCTGCCTGTTGACAAGCACAGTGAGTATCGCCCAATCGTCCAGTGTCGCGTGTAGCACGCCCTCGGGCTCGCTTGCTCTTGGGCAGACAGTGTCAGGCGTACTTGATGCCGCCAGCGATTGTTTGAGTGGAGATCGACTGTCGGATATTTATACATTGACGCTTGATCGTACGACGCTATTCCGTGTTGAGCAGACCTCGACGGTTTTTGCGCCCATGACTGGCATGTACCGCGCCGGTAATAACACGCAGTTAATTGGCAGCCGCACTGCATCTGGTTCCACGGTTTTTACTGAATACCTGTTGCCCGCCGGCAGTTATTGGGTGATGGCGACATCCACCGTCAGCTGCTGACACAGCATACTGGCAAGCTAATAAAAATAGTGCTGGAATAGCGTTAAGCGTCACCGATATCAACGGCGATGGCATTAATGACTATGTGCTGTTCACTCAGAATGGGGTGCAGCCACTATTTGGAGCGGTTCCTTGATAATCGATGGTTTATGTTGACCTTGTTGGATTTGATCGGGCTGGCATTGCTGGTTTTGCTACTGAACCACTGGTGGCGATCACGCGATGCCAAAGCCTATGCCCTGGTATATGCAGCCCAGCGCTGCCAGGAGCTGGAATTACAATTACTGGATCAGAGTATTGTGTTACACAAAATACGTCTGAAGCGCAGTGATGGCGGTATGCTGCAGTGGTGGCGCGAATACCGCTTTGAGTTTTCCTCAACCGGACAGGATCGTTACCCCGGCTCATTAACGATGTCGGGGTACCGCCTGCTCAGTATTGAGTTGGCGGCACACGTGACCTATATCCATTAAAGCAGCTGTTTGCCTGGTATCACTTAACGTGTACCCGGCATGATCTCAAACACCGGGTCAAACTCCACCAGCACAGACGCCAGTTGCTGCAAGACTGCTGCATTGCC
>DITX01000042.1:0-5842 GCA_002422225.1 Gammaproteobacteria bacterium UBA6173 | reverse complement strand
TGACTGTCTACGCGTGTCGCAACAGCATCCCACCATTGTGCGGTTGACATGGCGCGCGCCAGATCGGGGCCGGTGCCGCGCGCAGGCCCGGCCGGTGCCACGCCACGTCTGAGCTCCATGGCGGCAGTCAAAAATGCGTTGCGCATACTGGAGCTTTCGTACTGGTAACCGAGTTGTTCAAAGGTGGCAGCCAGTAAATTTTTTGCATCGCTATTGTCAGGCTCGGCATACACCAGTTTGTTCAGGATCTCCATCGCCAGGCGGTACTCACCGTCATCAAACAGGGATTGCGCGCGTGGCAGTATGGCGGCTGCACCGCCCATCATCTCCACAAACAGGGGTGCAGAATCCTCGGGTGACAGCGGCGCCAGTGTCGCGGGATTGCCATCCCAGTAACCCAGATAACGGTTGATCACCGCGCGCGAGTTATGAAATTCGGAGCCGTGATACTGGCGCACACTCCAGCTTTGCTGCAAGGATTCCGGTACTTTATAGACATTGTGAATCTGGTTGATGGTGACTCCGCGATTGGCCAGATTCAGCACCTGATTGTTGAGGTTGGCGTAGGCGTCACGTTGATCGCGCATAACTTCCTGAATTCGGTCGTTGCCCCAGCGCGGCCAGTTATGGGAAGCGATCATCACCTCGGCCTCCTGGCCAAACCGGTACAAGGCTTCGTTGATCTGCCGTGACCAGGCCAAGGCATCGCGCACCAGCGCGCCGCGCAAGGTGTAAATGTTGTGGATGGTGGCGGTGATATTTTCAGCCGCCCAAAAGACTTTCTGATCGGGAAACCACGCATTCATTTCTGCCGGAGCTTCAGTGCCGGGGGTGTTCTGGAACACCACTCTCACGCCATCGATGACATGCTCTTCAAATTCCTCGCTGACCACAATGGTGGGCGCAATCAGGCCACTGGTGCCCCGTGCCAGTGCCTTGCCGATGGCCGAGTCAACCTGCCCAAACGGGCCTGCGGGCAAGGGATTGCCGTATTGATACGATGCACGGCGGCTCATGGCATTACCGGCATATACGTTCTCGGAAATGGCTTCCTCCATAAAACCAATAGGGGCGTAGATATCAACATTGCCTGCGATCACCTCAGCCTCATCCACCACACCACGCACACCCCCAAAATGGTCGATGTGCGAGTGCGAATACACAATGGCGATCACCGGACGTTCACCCAGCTGTTCGTTGGCAAATTGCAATGCCGCTTGCGCGGTTTCCAGTGTCAGCAACACATCAAACAAAATCCAGCCGCGTTCACCTTTGATGAGTGTCATATTGGCCAGATCGTAACCACGAATCTGATAGATAAAATCCGGCACCACTTCATACAAACCATAGTTCATGTTGAGTGTGGCCTGACGCTGAAGCGATGGGTGAATGCTGTCGAAGTCAGTGCCATCCAGCAAGAAGTCGTAACGCCCGATATCCCAGACCACATTGCCGGCAGCGCCCAGAATCTGCCGGTAATCCGGCGCGGCAATAAACCCGCGTTGTGACTCCTCGCGGTCCCGCTCATCTTCAAAGGGCAAGCTGGCGCGCAGCGCCTGTTGTGCGGCCGCGGTGGCAGGGGAAGCCGGGGTATTGGAAGGTTGTGCCTGTGCCAATCCGCTCAGCAGGCAACAACCCAGCAGCACAACGGACGTAGAAAACAGGGCAGGGATCCATGGGGTATAACTGTCTGTGGCAGGCATATTGACGTCCTGTTGAAATTTGCTCAGGTCAGCAGTAAACCCGATTTGCAGAGGGCCATCAAGTGCTGCTTCAAGTGCGTAACCTCAACAGTCTGTGGCAGGCATTGTGTCCGACAAACGAGCGGTCTACTATGTAGGGGAATCGATCACATGGCGGCATACAAAAATGACAATCCTCCGCAAAACGATTTACCGCATCACCGCAGTTGGCGTGTTGGCACTGGCGCCGGCAGCGCTGGCGTTTGCACGGTCAGCCACCGGGGAACAGGCATTACCCCCCAGCGACGGTAATACCGATGCCGGTTACAACTTGTTCTGGCTTGACCGAGGTACCAATGTCGCCGTGGTGAACGGGGAATACCGAACATCGCTGATTGTTGATCCGCCAGATGGACAGATCCCTTTTGTCGAGGGTGATCGTCCACAAGGGCTGAATGCTGAATGGCGGGCACGCCCCGGCGTCGAACCCTTTGATGGTCCGGAACTGCGACCGATGGGTGAACGTTGTTCATTTGACACGGAACACTGGATGGGGCAGTCGGTCGGACGCTGGGAAGGCGACACGCTGGTGGTGGAGACCAGGCATTTCCATCCGCAGCAGGCGTTTTGTGGTGCAAGTGAGCATCTGCCCATCACTGAAAAGTTCTGGTTGGAGTCGCCCGGCAAAATTGTGTACAGCGTGACGCTGGACGACCCGACGGTGTNNTATGCGAGTCATGAAGGCAACTACGCGTTTTCTGGCATTCTGGCCGGCGCCCGTAAACTGGAAGAGCTTGGCCAGCAAGGTCCAATAGATGGGGCGCTGGATGGCGAGGAATCAGAGTGATGGTGCGCGCGATGCCGGCATTAGCCGGAATGAAGATCTCATCAAGAGTGCCGGCATTAGCCGGAATGAAGATCACATTAAAAGTGCCGGCATTAGCTGGCATGATGCTCACACTGAGTGCACTGCTGGTTTTGCTGGTGCCTGTGGGAGGCGTTATGGCTGACACCGCTGTTAGCGCCTCTGCGGATACCTCTGTCCGGCCCTTTGTTATTCATGTTCCAGAGGCGGACATCGTGGATTTGCAGCAACGTCTGGCGCGTGCACGGCTGCCTGAACAATTGCAGGAAGTTGACTGGCGTTATGGTACCGACACCGACTACCTCGCTGAGCTGCTTGATTACTGGCAGCATGAGTTTGACTGGCGCACACAGGAACAGCGTCTGAATGAGTTTGATCAGTTTGTCACCGACATTGACGGACTGCAGATGCATTTTATCCATCAGCGCTCACCCCATCCCGATGCCACCCCTTTGCTGATTACCCACGGTTGGCCGGGGTCTATTGTGGAATTCCACAAAATCATTGAACCGCTGACACGTCCTGAGTTGTATGGCGGCGACATTGCGGACGCGTTTCATGTGGTGGCGCCGTCGCTGCCCGGGTTTGCGTTTTCAGAAAAACCCTCACAGCCCGGCTACAACCCGGAAAAAATGGCGCACATGCTGGCAGCGCTGATGCAGCGCTTGGGTTATGAAAAATACGGCGCCCAGGGCGGTGACTGGGGTGGCATCATCAACCGGATTCTGGCTGCGCGTTATCCCGATCGTCTGATTGGGCTGCATTCCAATTTTGTGTTGGCCAATCCACCTGCCGATGCTGAACTACGTGCGCAGACCCCGGCCGCCGATCTCGCCCGTCGTGAACAACGACAGGCGTTTATGGCGAACGAAACTGCATATCAGCAGATTCAGGGCAGCAAACCGCAAACCTTGGGGGTAGGCTTAAATGATTCGCCGGCCGGACTGGCCGCCTGGATTATTGAAAAGTTTCACGGCTGGAGTGATTTGCCCAACAATCACCCGGAAGACAAATTCAGCAAAGATGAATTGCTCACCAATATCAGTGTGTATTGGTTTACCGGCAGCATCACCTCATCCGCGCGTATTTATTATGAGAGCCGCGTCGTGCCCATGAGTGAGCCCCTGGGGTTTGTGAGTGTGCCAACGGCCGGGGCTATTTTCCCAAAAGAGATTTACCTGACACCCCGGCTATGGGCCGAGCAGTCCTATAACATTGTGCGCTGGACCGAGATGCCGCGCGGTGGCCACTTTGCGGCGCTGGAAGAAACTGAACTGCTGCTGGCGGATATCCGGGCGTTTTTCCGCCAGCTGCGCTAAGCCCTGAGTTGCAAGTCTGGTCTCAGTTCAGTTCAGGATGCCCCCACGGTGTCGGGGGCGTTGCCACCGGTGTGGTGAGATCAAAGGCCACCCGGAACATGCGATCAGAACCGGGTCGCGACAGCTCATACACAAACTGAGAGCCGGGTTCGATTTCCATGGCCCAGACGTTGGTCACTGACGCTGCCGAACCTTCTTTCAGGAACAGATCTATCGAAAATTGGTCTACGGGGAATTCCTGACGAAACACACTGCCCTCTGTGCGGGTATCGCCACCGTATTGGGTCAGTATGTCTTCGGAACCATCCTCATGGCGATGGTCATGTTTTAAGCGCAGGCCCGTGTCTGTGCGCGTAATAATCCAGGTGCGGCTGTGATCGTCGCCGACGTGAAAAGGAATACGCAGTTCGCCGTCCAGACACTCGCGCACATGCATGACCAGTGCCTGGCCGGCAAAAGCGTCGTCAGGGTTGGCGGGCGTGTTGGCGGCAATACTGCCCTCGTAAGACAGTCCGCAGTGCTGTTGAAACGCGGCCATGAACTGGTCGGTTGCAGCCGTTGTCGGTGCGTTGGCAGGGTCTGCGCCGCCACACGCTGACAAAACGGCCGCCAAACTGATGCTAGAAAGCCACCTGCCGGGGTGTCCGGTTTCAAGTAAAAAGGGGTTCATAAACAGTCCTGAATAAAGAAAAAATAAAAATTGCACTGCTGAACAACGTCGTTGATCAACAACAAGAATGGAGAGATACCATGCGTTGCCACAATTGTCACCCGATACTGGCATTGGCCAGCTCCGATCGTTTGCGTAGAAGCACACTGGCAAGCCTGCTGGTGTTGCTGGCAGCGTGCTCGGAGCCGTCGACGCCCGGCGGTGATGGTGGTGCCGGCATGTGGAGTGTGATTACTTCACAGTACCGGCCTGGTGTGGGGTACAGCCCGATTGTGCACGGCAATAGTTATATTCAGGCAGTGGGCTGGCAGCAGGATGGCAGCAGGATGGCAGTGTTGATGCCAAAGCCATCTTGACCTACGCGCAGTCGGAAGATCCGCGTTCGCCGCACTTTGCTGACCAAACGCGATTGTACTCAGGCAGTCAATGGATCAGCCTGCCGTTTTATGAAGCGGATATTGCCACCGATCCAAATCTGGTGACGCTGGTGTTGCAGGAATAAGTCCTGCAGCCCGCCAGCGAGTCTGACGCAAGCGCCCGGATTATTCCGGGCGAACGCAGCGTGGATCGTTTTGTTGAATACCGGTGAGCATTTCACGAGACAGTGGAATTGGGTCACAGCCGTGTCCGGTTTCACAAATCATGTCCCACTGTGGTTCTGCCTTGATGTGACAGTCCAGGCAGTTGCCGCCAAAACGATTGACCACGTCGGTAAAGCCGCGCGTCACAATTTGTGAACCCTCGGCGCTCACCGCCAGTTCAAAAAACTCCCAATCGTTGGTCGCCGGGCTGGTGCCTTCCGGTTGCTTGATCATCACTTCTGTTGGGACCAGCTGAACCATAGAGCCCGTCGGCCAGGTGCCACCTGTGGTGGAATTGGCCACCGCCAGCGTGGCGTCCAGATTACCCAGCAGGTTATCGACAAAAAAACCACGTACCGGGGTCATCTCGGTGATGCAGTCAAACGTGCTCTCATCAACAGCAATCAGTTGATCTGATTGGGCTTTAAGTTGCGCAGCGCCGGCCAATGCCAGTGTGGCACCCAAGGCTGACGCAGACAAAATCATGTGCAGTTTTTTCATGGTAAAAACCTGTTTGGGTAAAGTGATGTATAAAAGTGAAGGTGTACGCAAAAGAATATCGTGTGCGATATAAATTAGCAACCTGTCGTCAGATTTTCCAGATGTAGCAGAAACGCATCCAGCTGCCGTTTCAGAGCCAGGTTGTCGGCAATCGGGTAACCGACCTGCTTGAGCATCTCCATCGGAATGCAGGCACATTGCGCGCGCAAATCTTCGCCGGCCGC
>DITX01000137.1 GCA_002422225.1 Gammaproteobacteria bacterium UBA6173 | reverse complement strand
GCCTGCCTCACGCCCTTCTGTCTTGCCAGCCTTTCAGCCTTTCCAAACAAAACTTAACGACGCGGCCGCGGCTTCCCACCACCACTGCGCCCCTGCCCCGAACGCGACGACCCACCACTGCGCGCAGGTTTCGACTCATCCTTAAAATGTGTAGCCCGACTGAAGGGAGGCGGCTCCGCCAGCAAAGACGCATCCGGATACACACAAGGCAACTTCTGCCCTAACGTCTTCTCAATATTCGGCAGCAAAAACGAATCTTCCTCACACGCAAAACTGATCGACGTACCTACCGAGCCCGCACGCCCCGTACGACCAATTCTATGCACATAATCATCTGCCTCTTCCGGCAGACTGTAATTGATCACATGTGTCACATCATCAATGTGCAAACCACGACCAGCAACATCCGTCGCAACTAACACTTTGATAGTGCCATCACGGAATTCTTCCAGCGTACGAACACGTTTATTTTGGGCAACCTCACCCGACAACAAACCACAGCTCACACCGTGCCGATAGAGATTGTCCGCCAGCTTGCGCACCTGATCACGACGATTGTTAAACACAATCACACGATCCGCACCTTCGGCAGCAATCAGGTTGTACAGCAGTTTGTATTTATCTTCCGTTGTGACCAGATACACCAACTGCTCCACATTGTCGGTGGCGACACGCTCCGGCTGAATCTCGATCATGATCGGATCCATGGCCCAGCGCGAGGTCAGTTCAATAATCTCAGGCGTAAACGTCGCGCTGAACAGCAAGGTTTGACGACAATCCTTGTGCGGCGTACGCGACACAATGGTGCGCACTTGCGGAATAAAGCCCATATCCAGCATGCGGTCTGCTTCGTCAATCACCAGCAACTCAACCAGACCAAGATACAGATGGTCCTGCTGCAGGAAGTCGATCAAACGACCTGGCGTTGCCACCACAATATCAACCGGACGCTTATCCACCTGACGTAATTGTTTCTGGTAGTCCTCACCACCAACCAACGTCACTACATGAAGGTCGGTATTTTTGGTGAGATTGGCGGCATCACTGGCAATCTGCTGCACCAGCTCGCGGGTCGGAGCCAGCACAATGGCACGCGGCTCACCAATAAATCGCGTGTCCTGTATCGGGTTTTTTAACAGATCATTAATGATGGTAATCAGGAACGCTGCTGTTTTGCCGGTACCTGTCTGCGCTTTGCCGGTGACATCATAACCACGCAAGGTGTAGCGAAGGCTTTGAGCCTGAATAGGTGTGCAATATTCATAACCCAGTTCAGAAATGGCTTTTTCCAATGCAGGCTCCAGATTGAAGGTACTGAACTGCACTTTGGTGGGAACAACGGTCAGTGCCACAGGTACCGGCGGCGCCAGGTTTGTCTCAGCCTGCGCATCATCATCAGCCGGCTCGGCGATGGCATCAGGTTCAACCACTGAAACTGGCTCTGTTGTTTCAACAAACGCTTCTTGCTCTGTTGTCTCGATAGGCTCAAGTGCTGGCTCTGCAAGCGCTACTATCAGGGGTTCTGGTTCCTGCGCGGAGACCATTAATGGTTCGGGATCAGTGACAGCCTCTGGCTCTGGCTCTGGCTCTGGCAATGGTGGTAGTTCAACGTCAGCGCTGGCAGGTTCGGTAAGCACGGTGTCGACTGGGATTTCCACGGGTGCCAGGGGGAAATTTGGTTCGGGAATGGAGACCGGTTGAAGCTCTAACGTTGCCTGCTGATCATTTTCGTCCGTTTTATGCATCTAGCGTTGCCTTTTTACTGAATCGACTGAAGAGTAGCGCCCGCATCATAGCGCTTGAGTATCCGGCGCATCAAGCTCGGAGGGCCGATGGCGCTCCCCGCAAACTGGACACGCGGGATCGCGCGGCAGGCGCAGCTCACGCCACACGCTGCTGAACGCGTCAAACAATAACAATCTTCCACACAGATCCTGTCCAAGACCGGTCAGCACTTTGATTGCTTCCAAAGCCTGCATGCTGCCAATAACACCGACCACTGGTGAAAGCACCCCATTACGAGCACAACTCATCTGCTCATCATCGCCTGCCCGGTATAGGCATTGGTAACAGGGGCTCTCTGATCGGCGGCTATCAAACACAGCCACTTGTCCTTCCAATCGAATGGCGGCACCTGACACCAAGGGCACGCCGGAATTCACACACGCCTGGTTGATCATAAATCGGGTATTGAAGTTATCACAGGCATCTATAACCAGATCGACGCCTGTGGCCAGCAATTGCATTAAGGCAGCTTCATCCAGGCGCTGTTTGACCGCGGTCACCCGCGTATCCTGATTCAGCGCCTTGATGGTAGTTGCCGCGGACTGCACTTTGCTGACACCTACGCTGTGTTCAGCATGCACAATCTGACGCTGCAAATTACTTAAATCGACATCATCATCATCAACCAGTATCAAATGTCCAACACCCGCGGCGGCCAGATACATCGACACCGGGCTGCCCAGACCGCCCAACCCGACAATAATCACGGCTGCCGACAACAGCCGTTGCTGACCTTCCACATCAAACGCCGGCAACATAATCTGTCGGCTGTAACGCAACAGCTGTTGGTCATTCATGGTGGGAATCCTCTATTTTTTGCCCCATGGTCACCCTGTCCTGCCCACCATGATCAACAATTGTCCGGATTTCTGAGAACCCTGACTGCTGAAGCAGTGATCGCACTGCGGGGCCTTGATTATAACCATGTTCAAACAGCACCCAGCCACTGGGTTTTAAGCGCAGGAATGCTTGGGCGCTCAGCGTGCGCAGATCGCTGAGGCCATTTTCTGCCGCACGCAAGGCCGACATCGGCTCAAAGCGCAAATCGCCAGACAACAAATGCGGATCAGCAGCATCGATATAAGGAGGGTTGCTGACCACCATGTCCAAAACCAGATCTGAGGGCAAGGCATCACACCAGTTACCTTCGTAAAACTCGACTTGCGATAGCCGATTGATACGGGCGTTTTTCCGCGCGAGCATCAGGGCGGCGGGACTGCTGTCTACCGCAAACACTCTCCAGTTGGGCCGTTCACTGGCAATGGCCAGCGCAATTGCGCCACTACCAGTCCCCAGATCAGCAAGGTTCAATTGCGCTTGATTGTCAGCCAGAGCCAAAGCTTGTTCGACCAATAATTCGGTATCGGCACGCGGAATCAGTACGTCTGGCGTCACATGCAGATCAAGGGTCCAGAAACCACGGGTACCTGTGATATACGCCACTGGCTCACCCGTTTGGCGGCGCATAATGACCTGCTTGAATTCCTCAGATTGCTGAGCTGTAAGCGTCTGTCCGGCATGCGTCAGCAAGCGTGTTCGTGTGCATTGCACAACATGCATCAATAACCATTCGGCATCGACACGCGGAGTCTCGAGCTCATGCAACTCATCAGCAGCCCAGTCGATTGCCTGTTGCAACGTCAGCGACATGGGATCATGCCGCCAGTTCAGCAAGCTGATCGGCCTGATATTCCTGAATCAGCGGTTGCACCACGGCATCAAGATCGCCTTGCATGACTTCATCCAGTTTATAAATGGTGAGATTGATGCGGTGATCAGTGACGCGCCCTTGCGGGTAATTGTAGGTACGAATCCGTTCTGAACGGTCACCGGAGCCGACCAGCAAGCGCCGAGCATCTGACTGCTGTTTATCTGCGGCTGCCTGCTGCATATCGTTCAAGCGTGCATGGAGCAGCGACATGGCTCGCGCCCGGTTTTTATGCTGAGAACGCTCTTCCTGACACTCCACCACCAGACCGCTGGGGATATGCACAATACGGATGGCCGAGTCGGTTTTGTTGATGTGTTGTCCACCCGCACCGCTGGCCCTGAAGGTATCCACACGTAAATCTGCTTTATTGATTTCAATTTCAGCCAGTTCATCAGAGGCAGGCAGAATCGCGACGGTGCACGCTGAAGTATGGATGCGACCTTGAGTTTCTGTATCCGGCACCCGTTGTACACGGTGCGCACCAGATTCAAACTTGAGCTGGCCAAACACCTGGCGACCTTCGACGCGGGTAATGATTTCCTTGTAGCCGCCGTGCTCGCCGGGGCGTTCACTCAACACTTCAATGCGCCAACCCTGGCGCTCGGCATAACGGGAATACATACGAAACAGGTCGCCGGCAAAAATTGCCGCTTCATCACCACCGGTACCAGCACGGATCTCCAAAAACACGTTCATGCTGTCTTTTTCGTCTTTGGGCAGCAGCAGTTTTTGCAGCGATACTTCCAGCGTTTCCAACTGTTCGCGCAGCAACTTGGTTTCTTCCTCGGCCATCTCGCGCATCTCAGGATCGCTGTCACGCAACATCTCTTGCGCCAAGGCCAGATCCTGAGCGGCAGTCTCGAAGCGCTTGAACTCCAGCACAATGGGTTCAATATCCGAAAATTCACGAGACAAATTACGAAACTTCTCTTGATCCGAGAGCGTTTCAGCGTCACTGAGCAACGCCTCCAACTCCTCGCAACGATCTGCCAGCAATTCAAGTTTCTGATGAATCGACGCTTTCATTCACTGTTTCCTGCAGGTTTATCGCCTGCCAGAGCAGGTTTGCCATCCGATTGACACTCGGTTAATTCAAATAATTCCTGAGCCAGATGCACAAGATCATCCCTGCCCTCTGCACTGGCTTTTTTCATCTGCACACTGGGCGCATGAATCAGCTTATTGGTGATTCCGCGTGCCAATGCCTCCAGCACTTTGTCAGCAGGCAAGCCGCGCTCTAATGATTTAACTGCTTTTTCCAGTTCAGCGTGCCTGATGGCATCAGCCTTTTCACGAAACGCACGCAAGGTCGCAACCGCGTTCAGCGCGCGTAGTTGTTTGAGATACTCCTCTACACCACGCTCAATAATAGCGCCTGCCTGCTGCGCAGCCTGCTCACGACTTTTTACGTTATCGTCGA
Source organism: Gammaproteobacteria bacterium UBA6173 (assembly GCA_002422225.1). GTDB lineage: Bacteria > Pseudomonadota > Gammaproteobacteria > Pseudomonadales > Pseudohongiellaceae > Pseudohongiella. The sequence goes on along the minus strand of DITX01000137.1, from coordinate 8,150 downwards.
TAACGTCACGAATATCGTCAACGCTGTATAAATAGGCATCGCTGATTTCGCCCACTTCGGGTTCGATATCGCGCGGTACCGCCAGATCTACCAGCAGCATAGGCTTGTGGCGGCGTTTTTTGATGGCGCGCTCAACCGCACCCTTGCCCAACAAAGGCAATTGGCTGTTGGTGGACGAGACTACGATATCGGCGTGAATCAACTCATCAGGAATATCCGATAACAACACCCCGCGCGCACCAAACTTCTCTCCCAAGGTCACCGCGTTTTGTAAAGTTCGATTGGCCACAACAATACTTTTGACACCCTTGTCGGTCAGATGACGTGCGACCAGCTCAATGGTATGCCCTGCTCCAATCAACAAGGCATGCAAAGCGCCCAGATTAGAGAAGATCTGTTCGGCCAGCGTGACTGCTGCATACGCCACTGACACCGGGTTCTCGCCGATGGCTGTGTCGGTACGCACCTCTTTCGCAATCGAAAATGCCTCTTGAAAAGCACGACCCAATTGCGCCTTCGCAACACCCAGCTCTTTGGCAACCGCATAGGCAGACTTGATCTGCCCCAGAATCTGCGGTTCACCCAATACCATGGAGTCCAACCCGCAGGCCACGCGCATCAGATGCCTGATGACATCCTCATGCCAGTGGAAATAACTACAGCCATTAAGTTCGACCTCGCTGATGCCGTGGTACTGGCTCAGCCAGCTCAGCAGTTTCTGTTCAGCCGATGCCAGCGTGAGCAAATCCGCAGGGGCATTCGTGTTGCCAGATTCATGTCCCTCATCGTCTGTGCTGCTTCCAGACAAATCAACATCCACATACAGCTCCGTACGATTGCAGGTCGACACAATCACGGCCTCACGCACATGCTCCAGCTCAACAACCCTGTGCATGGCATCGGCCATTTTCTCTGGCGGAAATGCTACCTGCTCGCGCAGTGCAACATTTGCCGTATTGTGATTGATGCCGAGCAGAACCAGCGCCATGAACCAGCCTTGAAACGTAGCTTGAAGTGTCGACTTCCCAGGAAGCCTTGATTAAAAAGTGCGCTATCTTACTAAAATCTGCGAGCGCGTGCCTGCACTTATATCTTACCGCTCATTTCCGTGCACTTATTATGCATGGCCTATGGTCTCTGATGTAGTCTTGCTACGGGACAGTTGTTACAATCCGGCCGTGCCTGAGGCACCCTGAACGGGACACTATGAAAACTCTTCACCTTCGCCTGCTTATATTGTTATCACCCGTCATGGTGGCGTGTTCCACGCTGACTGCACCCGACCCGGATGCAGCACAGGAACAAACCAACATGCCCGACTCCACAGCCATCGCCGAGGCCGACCTCGCTATTTCCGTCCTGGAGCAGCCCATTGAATATGGCAATTTCACGCAAGAACAGCTTGAAATGGCTCTGCTCAGTGAACTGGGCGGTATGCGTGGTTACCTGCCACAGGCGGCAGAAGGCTACTACGAACTAGCGCTTGAAACCGGTGATATCAATATTATTCGCCGCGCCTCTGAGTTTGTGTCAGCTATCGGCAACACCGGGGCACTCAACCTACTGGCGCAAATGTGGAGCAGCAAAGACCCCCTGGCGCCGGAGCCCCACTTGTTGTTGGGCTACCAGTTGATGGAGGAAGGGCTTTACGGTCAGGCCTTGCCTCATCTGGATGCTGTGATGGAACTCGGTGGACAGGTCGACTTCACCGTCATGTCAGCGCGCACCTACACCCTTGAAAACCGCCAGCGTGAGGTAATCATCGGTCAACTGCAGAACATGGTGAGCCGCCACCCGAATGAACCGACGCTGTATTTTGCTATTGCGCAGATGTTTGATCAGAGCAGCATGAATGAACAGGCTAGCGAATGGCTGCAGATTGGACGCGAAAAATTTGGCGATAGTCCCCGTACATTTTTGATTGAAGCGCAATTGCTGCAAAACATGGGGCGCGCTGAACAAGCGGAAAGTGTGCTGATCAGCGCGGTCCAGCAATATCCGGATCATCGATTGCTGCGCTACAGCCTGGCGCAACTGCTGGTGCAAAACAATAAACTGGCGGACGCCGCGCTGGAATTTGAATACATCATGCAGCGTGAGCCGCGTGACTTTGAGACTCTGTACTCACTGGTGTTAATCAACCTGGAGCTTGAGGAGTACACTAAAGCTGAGCCTCGTCTGCGCGAATTGATTGGTGCCGGACACCGACTGAATGAAGCCAACTATTATCTGGCTATCATTCTGGAAGACCGCAACGCAATAGATGAAGCGATTAACCGCTATCAACAGATCAATCGTCAGTCCAATGCCTATCTGACCTCGCAACGGCAGATCCTGCGTTTACTGGTCCAACTTGAACGTTTTCAGGAAGCAAAAAACTGGTCCCAGCAACTGGCAGACAGCGACTCGCGGCTGGCACCAGTGATGCCAACTCTCGAAGCTGAAGCTTTGATGAACGCCGATCACAACGAGCGGGCGCGTGAGGTGCTGGATCAAGCGCTGGGCAATTTTCCTGACAATATCGACCTGTTGTTTGCACGCGCACTGCTGGCGGAGCGCTTTGACGATATGGCTTTAGTTGAACAGGACCTGCGCCGCATTATTGATCTGGATCCTCAGAACGCCCGCGCACTGAATCACCTCGGTTATGCCATGACCTTGCGTACTGATCGTTACCAGGAGGCCATGAACCTAATCAGTCAGGCATTGGCCGTAACACCGGACGACCCCGCAATCATCGACAGCCTGGGTTGGGTGCAATACAAGCTGGGCATGCTGGACGAATCGATCAGCAACTTACGCAAAGCATTCGAATTGTTTCCAGATCATGAGGTAGCAGCCCACCTTGGAGAAGCGCTCTGGGTCAATGGCCAGCAGGAAGAAGCGCTACAGGTGTGGGAATCTTCACTGGAGTCATTCCCGGACAGTGAATTTATTACCGAAGCCATGCAGCGCCTGATGTCCGCGAATGGGGATACACCACGTCCTGAACAGAGACTGAGTTCGTGACCCACATGCACATCCCGATAATCCGGGCATGTACCGTTGCCGCACTGACTGCCACCCTGCTTTCATGCACCGGCACCACGCGGATGGATGCGCCGGTTGTTTCCGAGTGGGATGCCCGCAAAGCGGTTCTGGAATCACTTTCGAAATGGGAATTCACCGGCAGTATCAACGTACGCGATGCCAATGAAGCGCATTCCTCTCGCATCCGCTGGCGGCAGGTTAACGAACTTTACCGCATTAATCTCTGGGGAACCTTTAACATTGGTGCCACCGAGATCAATGGTCGTCCCGGAGAGGTTCGAATTGAACAAGAAGGTGAAGACCCCATCATTACTGAAACACCGGAACAATTGTTGTACGACCGCATTGGTTACGAACTGCCGGTGACCGAGTTGAACTTCTGGATCAAAGGTATCCCTGCGCCGGGTGCCAGTGAGCAACTGAGTTTTGCCGACAACCAGCAACTGCTGGGCTTTGTTCAGGATGGATGGCGGGTCGATTACCTGGGGTATACCAATTTTGGTCAGGAGACCTTGCCGACACGAATCCGTGTTCAAAAACCGCCCTTGCGCCTTGATCTGATTCGTCTGAACTGGACATTGCCTGCCACTGAGTGAACCATGTCGACCAGCGTCCTGACCTTGCCTGCTCCAGCCAAATTAAACTTGTTTCTGCACATTACTGGCAGACGGCCCGATGGTTATCACCTGTTACAAACCGTATTTCAATTGCTTGATTATGGTGACGTCTTGCGGTTTTCGCTACGCGACGACAGCCAGATTATTTTGAACTGCGACTCCCTCGAGCTGGCAACCGACAACAATCTGGTGCTACGCGCAGCACATTTGTTGCGCACACATACAGGTGCCACTCAAGGCGTCGACATAGAGTTGCAAAAACGCATCCCAACCGGCGCAGGCTTGGGCGGAGGCAGTTCCGATGCCGCAACAACCCTGGTTGCACTGAATGAATTGTGGCAGAGCAAACTTGACCGACAAGCACTGGCCGAACTGGGCCTGCGCCTGGGCGCTGATGTGCCGGTATTTGTAACAGGGCAATCTGCCTGGGCAGAAGGGGTTGGTGAATTGTTGCAGCCCGTCACTCTTCCTACTCTTTATTACCTGGTTTTGAGTCCAGCCTGTCATGTTTCCACCGCCACGATTTTTTCACATCAGGAGTTGACACGCGACACAAGGGCCATCAAAATGGCCGCCTTTCTGGCAGGGCAGTCCCAAAATGACTGTGAAATGCTGGTTCGACGACTGTATCCGGAAGTAAATGCTGCGCTCGAATGGCTCGGCAAATTTGCTCCGGCACGCATGACAGGAACAGGATCAAGTATTTTTGCAGGGTTTAGCGACGAAGCATCAGCCAGAGAAGTTTTGCTGAAGTTACCTGCCGATCAACAGGGTCCCTTGCACAACATAAGGGGGTTTGTTGCGAAGGGTATTAACAATTCTGAGCTGAACAGGTTTGGTTAACGGCAAAGCAGTAAAAACGCAGTAAAGCAGTATGTTCAAAGCGCTGTGATCCGAACTTAAAGTAATCTCAGGTATCCAAGTCCAGACACAATAGCTTAGAATAGCGACGATTTTTGGGGTGTCGCCAAGTTGGTAAGGCATCAGATTTTGATTCTGACATGCGTTGGTTCGAGTCCAGCCACCCCAGCCAAATTCTCGGATACCCGGGCACAGCTGTTTAAGCAACGCAGCATTCATTCAGTCAATGCCAGTGGCCTAAACGAATGACCCGGGCGGAAAAAACCATCAAACGACCACAGAAAAAATTGACACCAGGCAAACGCGGGAGTTTTCCGGCGGATAGGTCTGAAGGTAATCTCCCCATGGCTAATAATCTGATGGTTTTCACCGGCAACGCTAACCCCGTGCTGGCTGAAAAAATTGCCCGTTATATCGGAATACCCTTGGGCGATGCCCAAATTGGCAAATTCAGTGATGGCGAAATCGCTGTCGAGATCAGAGAGAACGTGCGCGGCAAGGATGTATTTATTATTCAGTCCACCTGCGCACCCACCAATGACAGCCTGATGGAATTGCTGTTGACGGCAGATGCCATGCACCGTGCCTCGGCCAACCGCATCACTGCCGTGATCCCTTACTTTGGTTACGCCCGTCAGGACCGTCGTGTCCGCTCCTCACGCGTAGCGATCAGTGCAAAAGTTGTCGCAGACATGATCTCTGCCGTGGGTGTTAACCGCGTATTGACCGTTGACTTACACGCAGAGCAGATCCAGGGTTTTTTCAGCATCCCCGTGGACAACGTCTACGGCTCACCAGTGCTGACTGAAGACATCGAAAGACAAAATTATGAAAACCTGACCGTGGTATCACCCGATATTGGTGGTGTGGTGCGCGCGCGGGCAGTCGCTAAGCAACTGAATGTAGATCTGGCGATCATCGACAAACGTCGCCCGCAAGCCAATGAAGCTCAAGTGATGCATATCATTGGCGAAGTCAAAGGTCGTACCTGCCTGATCGTAGATGACATGGTTGATACAGCCGGCACGTTATGCAAAGCAGCAGCAGCGCTCAAGGAACATGGCGCAGCCAAGGTCGTGGCTTACTGTACTCACCCGGTATTGTCAGGCAATGCCGCTGAAAACATCGCGAACTCTGTTCTGGATTCTCTGGTAGTTACCGATACCATTCCATTGAGCGATGCCATTAAAAAATGTTCAAAAGTACGTCAATTGAGTATGGCTCGACTGCTGGCTGAATCTATTCGCCGCGTCAGCAATGAAGAATCAATCAGTGCCATGTTCGAAGGTTCTGGCGTCTGATTTTTACCAGAGATAAACAGAGGTCTGTTTATCTTTTTACCACACGTTTAACGGATCGGTCGCAAGTCTGTTAAACGTACTGAAACCGGAGAGACATTATGTCCAATGAGTTTGAATTGAATGCAAGCGCCAGAAACGACCTGGGGAAAGGTGCGAGCCGCCGCCTGCGTCGTCTGGCTGACCTCGTACCTGCCATCATTTATGGCGGGGCAGCTGCCCCGGAATCGATTTCGATTCCACACAAAGACATCCTGAAAGCGACGATGAACGAAGCGTTCTTTTCGCACATCATCACCTTGGTGGTAGATGGCAAAAACCAACAGGTTGTTATCAAGGCGCTGCAGCGTCACCCAGCCAAGCCACGCATTATGCACGCTGACTTTTTCCGTGTTGACACCACTCACACTATCCACGTGAAAGTGCCGATCCACCTGATCAATGAAGACAAGTGCAAAGGCGTTAAAATCGGTGGCGGCAGTATCCTGAAGACCATGTCTGAACTGGAAATTGTATGTCTGCCACAAGATCTGCCTGAGTACCTTGAAATTGACATGAGCGATGTTGGCGTGGGCGAATCCGTGCATATCTCTCAAATCAAGTTCCCGAAAGGTGTTTCAAGTGTTGATCTGGCACAAGGCCACGACTCAGACCACTCAGTGGTAGCCGTGCAGGCGCCACGTGGCGGTGCAGCTGAAGGCGACAAGGCCTGATACTGAAACCGCATGAGCAATCATAAGCTCAAGCTGATTGTGGGTCTGGGAAATCCAGGCCCACAATATCGTTACAACCGACATAATGTTGGTGTCTGGTTTTTGGACGCAATTTGTCGCCAGTATGGCGGTGAGTTGCGTGCAGAACCCCGACTTCATGGCAACTGCGGTCGCGTCTTGATTGAAGGGCAGGATATTCGCCTACTGTTTCCCACCACGTTTATGAACCGTAGCGGACAATCCGTGGCTGCGCTCTGTCACTATTTCGACATTGAGCCTGAGCAGATGCTGGTTGCCTACGATGAAATTGATTTCCCGGTGGGTACTACAAAATTAAAAGCCGGCGGTGGTCATGGCGGCCACAACGGCATGCGTGACATCATAAGCGTCTTAGGTGGTGTCAACAGCTTCTACCGGTTACGAATTGGTGTTGGACATCCTGGCGACAAAAACAAAGTTGCCAATTATGTGCTGAGCGATCCTGGCAAGGACGACAGCATTTCAATAGAACACGATATCGGGCAGGCGATGAAAGTGCTGCCTCTGATGGTCAGCGGTCAATGGAGCCAGGCGATGTTGCAGTTACACAGCAGCACAGCGCCCGATAAACCAGCCGCTGACAAAAAACAGTCTTAAACAGGAATTTCAGTCATGGGTTTTAAATGCGGTATTGTTGGTCTGCCCAACGTCGGTAAGTCCACGCTGTTCAATGCATTGACCAAGGCCGGTATCGCAGCGGAAAACTTTCCGTTCTGCACTATTGAGCCAAATTCCGGCATTGTGCCCATGCCTGATCCACGCCTGAACGCACTGGCGGATATCGTCAAACCCGAGCGCGTTGTGCCCACCACCATGGAATTTGTCGACATCGCCGGCCTGGTGGCGGGCGCCTCAAAAGGTGAAGGGCTGGGCAACAAGTTTCTGGCGAATATACGCGAGACTGACGCTATCGCCCACGTGGTACGATGCTTTGAAGATGGCAACGTCATCCACGTTGCCAACAGTATCGATCCCAAGCGAGACATCGAGATCATCGACCTCGAATTGATCATGGCCGACCTTGAGAGCTGTGAGAAACAATTGCAGCGTGTGGCCCGCACTGCCAAGGGTGGTGACAAGGAATCCGTGGCGCAGAAAGAGCTGTTGGAAAAACTTATCCCGCACCTCAACGAAGGCAAACCAGCGCGCACCCAGCTGAAAGATCTGAGTGATGATGACAAGCGTCTGGCAAAGACCTTCCATTTGCTGACCACCAAACCGGTGATGTACATCGCCAACGTGGCTGAAGACGGCTTCGAGAACAACCCGCTGCTCGACGTGGTGCAAGCCATCGCCGATGCAGAAGGCGCGATCGTTGTGCCAGTATGTAACAAGATTGAAGCCGAAATCGCCGAACTGGATGATCCGGAAGAAATGCAGATGTTCCTAGAGAGCATGGGCATGACCGAACCCGGTCTGAACCGCGTGATTCGCGCAGGTTACTCGCTACTCAACCTGCAAACCTACTTTACCGCCGGTGTGAAGGAAGTTCGGGCATGGACCGTCAAGGTGGGTGCGACTGCCCCGCAGTCGGCTGCCGCCATCCATACCGACTTTGAAAAAGGCTTTATCCGCGCTGAGGTCATCGCCTA
>DITX01000074.1:18846-28206 GCA_002422225.1 Gammaproteobacteria bacterium UBA6173 | reverse complement strand
CCGTCTGGACCACTGGTTGGCAGGGTTTCTACAGACGAATTTTAGGCTAGATGCATCAGTCTCTTTGACACTGAGCGATCTGGAAATCTGCCAGGCTGAACTGGAATTTCTATTTGCAGCGCATCATGTCGACGCAACAAAACTCGATACACTCTGTCAGCACTTTTTGTTGCCAGATCAGCCGCGCCCGCTACTGCAGCCCGCTCAACTTAATGGCATGATCAAAGGGTTTATTGACTTGGTGTTTATGCACAATGGCCAGTACTACGTTGCGGACTGGAAATCTAACTACCTGGGATCACGTGATGCTGATTATACGCAGGCTGCCGTCGTCAATGAAGTTCTGCAAAAGCGTTACGATGTACAGTATGCGATTTATCTGCTGGCACTCCACAGGTTGCTGGGCAGCCGTATGCCCGATTATGACTACAACAAAGACGTAGGTGGCTCAGTGTATTTTTTCTTGCGCGGCTGGCAATCCGATTCACAAGGCTTGCTGGTTGACAAACCGCCGCTTGAATTTATCGAAGCACTCGACCAGTTGTTTTTGACTGTCAGATCCACTTGGCAAGCTCCCAACCCACGCGAACTGTAGGTGACACATGTCTGATACCACGATGGTCACACGCAGCCTGACAGACTGCAACACCATGCTGCTGATACTGAATAGCTGGGCGCAAGCGGGCTGGATACGTTGGCTGGATGTTGAGCTCGCGAACTTTTTGTTTCAGGAAGCTCAGTCACTGCGATTTGAACCCTCACCTTTGCTGCTGCTGGGCGCCGCTTTGTGCAGTCATCAGAATGGCCATGGTCATTTGTGCCTGGATCTTGAACACTGCCTGCGCAACCCGGATCAATCCTTACTGTTACCGCCTGAACAGGCACTGCATACGCCGGAGATCACGCCTGACACATTGCTCACACGTATCAGTTTGCCAGCCTGGAAACAGGTGTTTGCGCAAAGTGCCTTATGCGCACTAGCATCTTCGGCGTCTGAGCAGCAAGAACCTGCTGACCAGTTACACGCACCCCTGGTGTTATACACAAATCAACACAGTGCACGTTTGTATCTGCACCGGTACTGGCATTACGAATGCAAAATCAAAAAAACACTCTGGCAAACCTTGAAGCGCACGCCGATTGTTGATGAATTGATTTTGCGCGGGTGCTTGGATCAACTGTTTTCTTATGACCCACTTAGCGACGCTGGGCGCTTGCCAAACTGGCAGAAAATCGCCTGTGCACTCAGTGTTCGCAGCCAGTTTGCTATCATCACCGGCGGCCCAGGCACAGGCAAAACCACTACAGTGGTCAAATTGCTATCGGTGCTGCAAACACTACACAGACACACTCATAACACTGCTGTGCTGCGAATCAAACTGGCCGCCCCCACCGGCAAAGCCGCGGCGCGACTCAGTGCATCCATTGCGGCACAAGTCGCTGCGCTAGCGGACAGCACCGGCATTCCACGCGAGGTCAGCACGCTGCACCGACTGCTTGGGCCAATACGCCACAGCCGTTTTTTTAAACACAATGCATCCAATCCGCTGCTGGCAGATGTGGTGGTGGTGGATGAGGCTTCCATGGTTGATGTGGAACTCATGACGCAACTGATGGATGCATTACCGGCGCATTGCCGGCTGATCTTGCTAGGTGATAAAGATCAGCTAGCTTCCGTCGAGGCAGGTGCTGTGCTTGGGAATCTGTGCGCAAACGCCAATAAAGGGCTTTATCACGCAGACACCAGGGCTTGGGTCACACGCGTCAGTGCTCAAGTCATACCAGACACCTACATTGATAATCATGGCCGACTGTTGGATCAGTCAATCACCATGTTGCAGTACAGCCATCGGTTTGGCGCGGTACCTGGCATCGGCGCGCTGGCCAAAGCGATTAACCGGGGTGCCACCGCGAGTGAAATCCAGGTCCTGTTTGCAGGCCAGCACCCAGAACTGCAATGGATTCAGGCGCAAACCAATCAAGATCAGGCATTTGAAAGTTTGTTGTGCNNCTGGATGCCGTTCCGGCAGCATGGGATGACTGGGCCGATAGAGTGCTCAGCGCCCACGCAACATTCCAACTACTGGCCGCACTGCGCACGGGTGAATTTGGTGTTGATGCGCTGAATTCGCGCTGCCGGACAGTATTGACCAGTCACGGCTTGATTCAGGAATCAAAAACAGACACAACAAACGCGCATGAGAGCCATGAATGGTATGCAGGCAGACCTATCATGATCACCAGCAATGATTACAATCTACAATTGATGAATGGTGATATTGGCATCACGCTGCCGTATCCGAACCCGGCATCACCCTCAGGTTCATCACTGCGGGTGGCCTTCAGGGATACCGCAGATGCCGGACACATCCGCTGGATTCTGCCTACTCGGCTACAGCAGTTAGAAACCGTTTTTGCAATGACAGTCCATAAATCACAAGGCTCAGAATTTGCGCACACCGCCATGGTTTTGCCCACGCATGACAGCCCTATCCTGACCAGAGAACTGATTTACACCGGCGTCACACGCGCATCAAAACAGTTCACCTTGATTTGTAGCAAAACGTCGGTGCTCGAGAAATCTGTACAAACGCGGGTATTCAGGGCTGGAGGACTGGCGCTTTGAGGCTCTGCGCTTGTTTGTTCAGATACATACGTCGGTCGGCCACTTTTTTCAGATCATGACTGTTGCCCCCATCTTCAGGCCAGATAGCGATGCCAGCGCTGGGCACGACAGGTATCGAGTGGTTTTCTATGTTGACATGACCGCTAACGCTGTGTAGTAGCCGATCAACCGCTCTGCTGGCGGCTTCAGGCGAGTTGATATCATGCACAATCAACAAAAACTCGTCACCACCAAGCCGGCCAACAAAGTCAGCTCCCCGGACAAACGCGCGCAGACGCTCGGCAACCTGCACCAGCACTGCATCACCAATCATATGACCAAGCGTATCGTTAACATGTTTGAAGTCATCCAGATCCATAATAACGACCCCAAATGGCCGACCATAACGTTCTGCCTCCAATATTGTGCGGCCAAGCACTTCATCGATACTACGGCGGTTAGGCAACGCTGTCAGCGCGTCTTCGCGCGACATCAGAAAAATTGTTTTTTGCGATTTGTAATAACATGCAACCGTCAGACTGAAAGTCCAGCCCATGATATACGCCAGCCCGGCAATAAAAATCAGATTGCCATTTGCCAGCTCGGCAAGATTGCTTGCGGAATCCTGAGCATAAACACTGAACCAACGAATGATCAGTGCCACAGCAGGCAGCACCGCAAAAAATGAGGAGAGTGCATACACATTACGCTCAGTTGCGTTTTCCGTCTTCCAGACCATGATAATTGACATAGCCAGAAATCCAGCAATGCTGAACGAATCAATCAACATCAGGCGCATGCGCAAATCATCCAGATTCAGCGCGTTGATCAGAATAAAAACCGGCACCAGTATAAACATCAATTTCCAGCGCCGATCAGAGTTATAGCCTCTAAAACGCAAGCAGCCTTCCAGAGCAATCATCACAGAACTGGTCGAAAGGGTATTACTGGCCACCGTAACAACTGCGGCAGAATCCGGGGCAATATTGCCGAGCACACTGCAGAAAAAGGCTAATGCACTTATCAGTACTGATAAAGTCCACAACCAGATACCTGGCATTGTGCGGTTTACACGCCACAGCACAATCATAACCAGCGCACTCACCGTAGAGGCGAGCGCAATGGTAAATACCAGTGTTAATAAATCTAGACTAAACAATGATAATCCTTCCCGTAGTTATAGTTCAGACACCTTGCGCCGCCTGAATTTCCTCAGCAATTTTCGCAACGCCATCTATGACCCGAAACAGATTTTAATCCGCATGGCAGATCGACCTCCGGTCAGGACAAAAATAACTTTGTGTTGTTAACGTATTGCTTGCCAGCTGCCACTGTGCTGCGCTGACGCCTCATCAACCTGAGGGTTATAAAGATAGATCCAGGCAGACCCGAACCTGGTCAGTACTTGTTGGCGATCGTACATGCCCTGCTCCGGCGACGCAGCCACGTACTCCTCAAGCTCATCCAACTGCCGTATCTGCCGCTCGTCCACTTCAAACACCTCTACGATTATACCAAGAGAGGGTTTCAGCTTCGCGCCAGGATAAGGGCCAAGATCATACAGGGTGATGCAGCTCAGGATGTCTTCGCCAATAAAGTGTGCATGTTGCAATAAACCATGATTACTGAATCCACGTTTGAGTGTTCCATAGACTGCAACCCGTATTGACATCATGTTAATTGCAACTTCCTGTACATAGTTGTAAGCAATCTGTAGGACAGAAATTGATTTATGCGACTAGTCGTGTGATATTTGGCATTCACCTCAAACCCGACACAATAAAGAACAATAGGAGGGAGAACAAGCATGTTGAATTACCGGGTCACACATGACCTTGTCCGTTATGGTTTTTGCCTGAGCCTGGCATTGACGGCCTTTACACCCACATTTGCACAACAGCAAATGCCAGAAACCGCTGACGGCAAGCCTGATTTCAGTGGCCTCTGGCAAGCCATGGGGTCAGCTCACTGGAATATTGAACCGTCGGCCGCGCGCGCTGGCCCAGACTGGAAATGGGGCGCGCTAGGTGCCATCCCAGCCACACTGGGCGTTGTTCAGGAGGGCGAGCTGCCCTATACACCGTCAGGTCTTGCTCAAAAACACGTCAATCAGGCCGATTGGTTGGCACTCGATCCGCTGGTGAAGTGCTACATGCCCGGCATCCCGCGCGCTAACATGCTGCCTTTCCCGTTTCAGATTGTGCAAGGCACCGACACCCTGGTCATGGCCTATGAGTTCGCCAGTGCCATGCGACTTGTGTACATGGATCAGCCTGATTTTGATGGCCCGGTACCCACCTGGATGGGGCATTCACGAGGTCATTGGGAAGGCGACACTCTGGTGATTCGTGTCACTGACTTTATGCCTTACACCTGGTTTGACCATGCAGGCAATCACCACAGTGATCAGCTCGAGGTTATTGAGCGATACACCCCTTCCGGCCCGAACATGATCCTGTATGAAGCAGAGATTCGCGATCCGCAAACCTATACCAGGCCTTGGAAGATGAGCTTCCCGCTCTATCGACGCATGGAAGCCAATGCACAACTATTGGAATTCAAATGTGTCGAGTTTTCTGAAGAGCTGATTTACGGCTATCTGAACAAAGATGCACCTGCTGACCGCGTGCCGCCACGAGGCATGCCTTTTACTATTCAGGAATAATCGGGGAATGTGATCATGAAAACCAGATTTCAACACAGCACGACCCAGGCCATTGGCATTCCATTCAAACTAAGCACATGCGCTTCGGCTCTGGCATTCAGCGTTGGCTTATTGATCGGCACACAGAGCTTTGCGCAACAGGAAAACTGGCGGCCTCCGCTCACGCAGGATGGTCACCCTGATCTGCAGGGGGTGTGGGCCAACAACAGCAGTACTCCACTGGAACGGCCGGAAATTTTTGGCAATCGAGCCGAGTTAACGGATGAAGAGTTCCGCGATTTGCTTCAACAAGCTGAAAATGTGCGCGCCAGCGGTGGTGATGCCTTATTCGGGGACGGCTTTCTGAATGCGGTGATCACCGGGGAAGTGCGCTCGTATGATCCCTCCACCGGTAATTATGATTCCGGCTGGATGGTCGATCGTAATATGGAAAACCGCACATCACTGATCATTGATCCACCCAATGGCCGCTTGCCACCAATGACCGAAGAGGGCCGGGCACTCGCTCAACTGCGTGCCAGCGGGCGGCTGAGCCCAACCGACACCTATCTTGGCCGTCCCTTGCAAGAGCGCTGCATCACCTATGGCATGCCTTACATCATGGCAGGTTATAACAGTTATTATCAGATTGTGCAGAGCAAGACCTCAGTCGCTATCATTCAGGAAATGATCCACGACGTGCGCGTGATTCCAATAGGCGAAAAACCCGCCCTGGATGAACGCGTGAAACTCTGGCACGGTGATTCACGTGGCTGGTATGAAGGTAATACGCTGGTCGTCGAAACCAAAAACTTCTCAGGGCAAAGTCTGTTCAGAGGCGCGGGTGAAAACCGCACGTTTATAGAACGTTATACCCGTGTCGCGGATGATGTACTCGAGTATCAATTTACCGTGGAGGACCCCAGTACGTGGGAAACACCGTGGACCGCGGTCATCAACTACACGGCCAGTGAAGATCCAATTTTTGAATACGCCTGCCACGAAGGCAACTACGCCTTGATGGGCATTCTGTCAGGTGCGCGGGCCGCCGAGCGAGCGGGTCTGACACCGGACGCGCCTATTGATGCCGAGTAAGCTGCCAAACGCTTGATATCAGCTGACGCTGACCACTAATCCATTGCGAACTCGCCCGTTTAGCGGGCGAGTTCTCTTGGCATACGGAACACTATGTTCTCTTCCACGCCCGGGACTTCCTGCGGCGCCTCACCACAAAGCTCCTGCAACCTGTCGACCACTTGCTGCACCAGTACTTCCGGTGCTGAGGCGCCAGCTGTCACGCCAAAACGGCGTTTGCCGACAAACCACTCAGGTTTCAGATCATCCACCCGGTCAATCAGATAAGCTTCACAGCCCATGCGCTCAGCCAGTTCACGCAGGCGATTGGAGTTGGAACTGTTAGGCGAACCAACCACCAGTAACAAATCACTTTCCAATGCCAACTGCTTCACGGCATCCTGTCTATTCTGTGTGGCATAACAGATATCTTTTTTACGTGGACCTTCAATGTCCGGAAAACGCTCTCGTAAAGCATCAATGACTTTGGCCGTATCGTCCATCGACAAGGTCGTCTGGGTCACATAGGCCAGTTTACGGGGATTTTTCACTTGCAGGGTGGCGACATCCTCAACGGACTCCACCAGATAAATATCCCCACCGGGGCCTTTATCGTACTGGCCCATGGTGCCTTCAACTTCCGGGTGGCGGGCATGCCCAATCAGCACACATTCGCGGCCCTCCGCACTGTATCGCGCCACTTCCAGGTGAACCTTAGTGACCAGCGGGCAGGTAGCGTCAAATACATTAAAACCTCGCTCCCCAGCTTCACGCTGAACTTCCTGCGACACGCCGTGCGCGCTGAAAATGACAATCGGCTTGCGACCCAAATGATCAACTACCGGCACGTCGTGCAATTCATCCACAAAAATTGCGCCACGCTTGCGCAGGGTATCCACAACAAATTTGTTATGCACCACTTCATGGCGGACAAAAATGGGCGCACCGTACACATCCAACGCGCGGTTGACGATATCGATAGCACGATCCACGCCTGCACAAAATCCACGAGGATTGGCGAGCTTTATTTCCGCACCCGGCATGGATTTAAACTCAAATTGCTGTACTGCGTTGCCTGCCTGAGTTGCACTGTCCGGTGTCATCATCTTGGTTGCGCTCACACTTAAAAACCAATTAATACATTCAGCCTTGAATTCTGACTGTCTGCACGCCTGAGGGAATCACAGAAATAATATCGGCTGTGAACAGAATTTCGCGCCCGGCCAAGGGATGATTAAAGTCAATCACCACCGATAATTCGCCAATTTGTGTAATCACGCCCGGAATCTCATTGCCACCCGAATCGGCAAACGACAACACCGTACCAGGCTCAACAGGATCGGTGGTATTGGCCAGCAATCCTGCAAAACGCTGACGCGGAAATGACTGCACATTATCGGGATTGATGGCTCCAAACGCCTGTTCAGGCGGCAGGCAAACCGAGACTGCATCGCCCGCCACTGCTCCCATCAACGCCGCCTCAAACCCGGGCAATAAATTTCCGTCACCCACTTTAAAGGTCGCAGGTGCTTTACCATAGTTGCTGTCAATTTCAGACCCATCTGGCAAGGATAACGAAAAGTGCAGTGTCACCTTTGCGCCAGCACTGATACCAACCACCGATTCACTCACTGCCACTTCCTCACGCGTACAAACGCAGTTCGCCGTTGCCACTGATATTGTCAACACAACGAGCACACAACTCGGGATGCTCGGCATGGCTGCCCACATCGGCACGATAGTGCCAACAGCGCACACATTTACTGTGGTCAGATGCCTCTACTTTTACACGCAAACCCGCCAGTTCAGTTTCAGCCGCCGCTGCACCGTCTGACAATGGACGCAGGGTGGCTGCCGACACAATCAGCACAAAGCGCAATTCATCCTGCAAACGCTGCAGATGCGCAGTCAAGGTGTCATCACAATACAGGGTGACTTCTGCCGACAAGGCAGCACCAATTTTTTTGTCGGTGCGTTGTTTTTCGAGTTCTTTGTTTACCGCGGTTTTAACAGCCATCAGCTCCATCCAGAACGCATCGCTGAAGTCGGACTGAGGCGCCAGCACCGGCAAGCCTTCATCAAACAAACTCAGAAATACAGAATCTTCGCGTTTACCGGGTACAAACCCCCAGATCTCATCTGCCGTAAAGCTCAGAATAGGCGCAATCAACCGCACCAGAATTTCAGTGATGTGATACATGGCCGTTTGTGTGGACCGGCGTGCGAGCCCTTCTGTTTTGGCGGTGTATTGCCGGTCTTTGATAATGTCCAGATAAAAGCCGCCCAGCTCGATCACACAAAAGTTATGCACTTTCTGGTAGACGTTCAGGAACTGATAATTCTCATAGTCCTTTTTTACCTGTTCACGCAGCAACTGCGCCTGGCGAGTGATCCAATAATCCAGCGCCAGCATGTTTTCCGGTGCAACCGCATCCGTTGCCGGATCAAAACCACTCATATTGCTGAGCAGAAATCGGGCGGTATTACGGATTCGGCGATAAGAATCTGCAACGCGCTTCAGAATTTCAGGAGAAACCGCAATTTCACCACGATAGTCGGTGGCCGCAACCCACAAGCGCAGAATGTCAGCGCCATACTCATTAAACACTTCAGTTGGCGAAATCGTATTGCCCAATGATTTGGACATCTTGCGACCGTTTTCGTCGACCGTAAACCCGTGCGTCAACACCTGCTTGTAGGGTGCAACACCGTTCATGGCAATTGAAGTCTTCAGAGAAGACTGGAACCAGCCACGATGCTGGTCAGAGCCTTCCAAATAAATATCTGCCGGAAAGTGCAGGCCTGCGGTTTTCTCAAGCACAGCATAGTGCGTGACACCGGAGTCAAACCAGACATCCAGCGTGTCACTGACTTTGTTGTAGTGTGCGGCCTCTTCACCCAGCAGCTCTTCAGGTTGAAGGTCAAACCAGGCTTCGATGCCGGTTTTTTCGATTCGCTGTGCAATCAGTTCAAACAACTCAACCGTACGCGGATGCAGGGCGCCCGTTTCCTTATGCACAAACAAGGTGATGGGCAC
>DITX01000074.1:0-18824 GCA_002422225.1 Gammaproteobacteria bacterium UBA6173 | reverse complement strand
GCTTCCAGCGCGCTGTTAAGCAGACCTTTTTCGGTCATGCTGATAAACCATTGTGGTGTTGCACGGTAGATCAAGGGTGTTTTGGTACGCCAGCAGTGTGGATAGCTGTGGGTGATTTTTTTGACGGCTACCAGCGCGCTTTCCCGCTTGAGTATGTCGAGAATTTTCTCGTCCACTTTGTACACGTGATCGCCGGCTACTTCACCGGACGCCGCACTGAACACGCCGTGATCATCCAACAAATTCAGTGTGCCCAACCCATAGGCCTGACCCACCACAAAGTCTTCCATACCATGATCAGGGGCAGTGTGAACTGCGCCGGTACCAGCATCGGTTGTCACATGATCGCCTAACAAAACCGGCACCTGGCGATCCACAAACGGGTGTTTTAACAACGCACGTTCAAAGGCGGCACCCTTGGCAACACCAAGGCGCTCAACAGATTCAACATCATAACGAGCCATCACCTCATCCTGCAGGTCAGCTGCAATCACCAGCAATTCTTCCCCCTGCTCCTCTGACACAGTGCAACGCAACAATGCGTAGTCCAAGTCGCCATTCAGGCATACCGCCTGGTTGGCGGGCAGTGTCCATGGTGTGGTTGTCCAGATCACCACAGACAACGGCAAGGTCAGTGCGTCAGACACACCAAATGTATGCAGCCAGCGCGCGGGTTCAACCGCTGCAAAACGCACATCGATGGTATAGGACTGTTTGTCCTGATATTCAACTTCTGCTTCCGCCAGCGCAGAGGCACCCACAACACTCCAGTAAACTGGCTTGAAGCCTTTTACCAGATGGCCATTTTCAACAATACGGCCCAAGGCCCGAACAATATTGGCTTCCGTCGCAAAATTCATGGTGAGATACGGCTTATCCCAGTCGCCCAAGACCCCGAGTCGGACAAAGTCCTTTTTTTGGTTTTCTACTTGACTGGCAGCATACTCACGACAGGCTTTGCGGAACTCGGCATACGAGATTTTTTGACCGGCTTTGCCCTTTTTCTTTTCAACATTGTGCTCAATAGGCAGACCATGACAATCCCAGCCGGGGACATAGGGCGCATCAAAACCCAACAGGGTACGCGACTTGATAATCATATCCTTGAGCGATTTGTTGACCGCATGACCCAGATGCAGATCACCATTGGCATAAGGCGGGCCGTCATGAAGTATAAATGACGGTCGACCAGCGCTCTGCTGACGAATTCGGCCATACAAGTCCATGTCTTGCCAGTGTTTCAACATGGCAGGCTCACGCTGAGCCAGACTGGCTTTCATAGCAAATTCGGTTTGTGGCAGATTCAAGGTATGTTTGTAGTCAGTCATGGAACTTGCTGTTAACTCCTGTGCTTTCAGTCTGGAAATATGCCCGAACCTGTTGAACATCGCTGTCAATTTGTTGAGTAAGAGCCTGCAACGATTCAAATTTCTGTTCCGCACGGATGAAGTGGCAAAAAACTACCGTCATCTGCGCTTCATAAATGTCTTTGTCAAAGTCCAGCAGGTGGACTTCAAGCCAGGCTTCGTTGGTCATACGATCACCTGAATCAGGCTCATCTACCGAAGGCCGATAGCCTATATTGGCCGCGCCTTTGGCATCGATGAGCACGCCAGACGCCGTTACAATCTGCGCTTTACATGCATACACCCCATGCAAGGGAATATTCTTTCGATTAAGCGCCAGGTTGCACGTGGGAAATCCTAATGTCCGACCCAGTTGCCGGCCTTTAACCACTTTACCGGCAATTGCATAAGGCCGCCCCAATAAGCGGGCTACCTTTTCAAATTCAGCGCGTAACAAGCAGTCTCGAACGTATGTGCTGCTAACTCTGACGCCGTCATAGAAGCAGCTTTCAGTCTGCACCACTTCAAATCCAAAATGTTCACCGTACCGTTTGAGCAGTGCAAAATCACCTGTCCGTTTATGTCCAAACCTGAAATCATTACCCACAATCAGGCTTTTAATGTTCAAACCGGCTATCAGTCGCTGCTCGATATACGACTCAGGGCTTTGTTGGCTCAAGACAGCATCGAAGCGCATCACATAGACGTAGTCAACACCCATGGCACCCAGCAACGCTACTTTCTCAGGCGCCTCACTCAAGCGAGGGGGACATGCTCGCGGGCTGCTGGCAAAAAACTCTTCCGGATGCGGTTCAATCACAATAACCACGGAGGGCACAGCGAACTGTGCAGACTTTGACAGCAGTTGGCTGACAATCTGTTGATGTCCCAAATGAACACCGTCAAATTTTCCTATTGTTGCGACACACCCACGCGCGCAATCAGGAAAAGCGTCGGCCTCAGTTATTAC
This sequence comes from Gammaproteobacteria bacterium UBA6173, assembly GCA_002422225.1. Taxonomy (GTDB): domain Bacteria; phylum Pseudomonadota; class Gammaproteobacteria; order Pseudomonadales; family Pseudohongiellaceae; genus Pseudohongiella. The sequence goes on along the minus strand of DITX01000074.1, from coordinate 16,508 downwards.
CTTCATGAGTCTGGCATCTTGAAAAAAGCCGGATTATAGCGCGTAAGCAGGAAAAATCTGCCTCGAATTCACAACTTGCCACGATTTGTGTGATCCGAGGCCCTCAGTTTTGCTTTTCCTGCTTCGGACAACAGTCTGGCAAGTACCAACGCCCCCACAATCACCACAAATTGTCCTACCAATGTATTCACAACTGAAATCGAATCCGGGCGCATCACAATAAACCCTAGGTTGATCACCGTCAGCACCGCTGCTAGTAAACACACCACCGCCAACACCAACATCACCATGCCAAGCAATCTGTTCATTGATGCTCTCCTTTCCCGCTACTGCGCTGTTTTTGTTGTTTCGCCGCGCCCGATTATGGCAGCCACATGGTCACAGGACAACTGGATCAACAAGCCCTTGATATGTATGATCGAGCTCTGCTCAATGCTGAGTAGAAGATTTCACTCGCAGGGACATAAAAAGGGAAAACGCCGGATGATCGGAAAACTGCTACTTACTTTGGTTGTGATCGCACTGGCGGTGGTTTACCTGCGCAAACGTTACCAGCTGAACCTTCAAAAGGACAAGAACAAGCGCAATACTGGTAGCTCCCTGCCTACGCCGCTCAACAACCATTCTGAACTGGAACAGTTCCTGACACGCGCGCGTAACTCGCAATCGCCGGCAACGCCTGTCACTGGCGCACTGGCACCCCGACTCAGAAAAATTTTGTGGATTGTGTTATGCGGTTTGCTGGTCATTGCCGGTACGGGCAGCTACCTGTACTGGCAGGATCAGCAACGCCTGGTGACCGTGTTACTGCACCGCGATGTAAACGAAGCACCTGTGATTTACCGGGTGGAAAAGCGCAACCTGGGCAGCAAAGAGTTCGTCACGGATACCGGCATACGGGTAACCGTCTCCGCAAACGAGCGTATGGAAGTAGTCGGGCTTTAAGCACACAAAGTCACCGCACCCAAGCGCTGTTAAGGCAACCATCGTTCAGCGCTGTCCACTTATCGCGCATAACTCCCCTGCCGAAAATGGTTCTGTTAAGCTGAACCTACTCAGAAATGGCGCGACTACTGATTTTGGTAGCCCGACCATTGCTTACTGCACGACAGACACAAGCGGCTGACACCACCAACCCTATGAGCAAGCACAAAGACCTATCACGCATATTAAATAGCGTCCTGCTCTGTTGCATGATGATGGCGCCGCTTGCCTCTTACGCGCGCGACCGGGTGACCGAGGTCAAACTGGACGATGGCAGCACAGTAAAAGTATTTCTGTTTGTACCAGAAGCCAGTGGCGATGGGCCTTGGCCGCTTTGTGTACTGATGTCAGGTGGCAGCGGAAATGAGTATGTGGCGCGCGCGCAGTTCTGGCTCGGCCGCGAACTCTCGGAGCATGGCTGGATGATTGCGGTGCCGGTTTCACCAACCAACACCCCCTTCACTGGAGAAAACGGGAAGAAAATACCTAAGGTCATTCACGAATTACAAAAAGAATCCGACATTCTGCACGGAAAAGCTCTGCTGGTAGGGGTTTCTACCGGTGGTAGCTCCGCGCTTGAGATCGCGGCTCAACAACCCGACCTTTATCAAGGTGTTGTTGCTGTACCCGGCATGATAAAAGATCTGTCTTTAATCGGGGATATGAAGAACTTGCCTGTCTATTTGCGCATCGCCAAAGATGACCTGTTTCGTTGGAATCAGCGTATGCCTGCCTTGGTCGAGGCATTGGAGGCAGGCAGTGCCAGAGTGGATGCCAAACTTTCAGAAGAAGGCAAACACGTATTTCGTCTGGACTGGGATCAACTTGAGCCTTGGCTCAGCGCACTTCGACGTGAGCACCCGCTGTAGAGAATTCAAATCTGTCGTGCTAAAGTCCCGTTACTGTTTTGAAAAGCGAAAGGCCGGAGCTGTTGGATGAAACTGATCACCGCAATTATTAAACCATTTAAGTCTGACGATGTGCGCGAGGCGCTGTCTGAACTTGGCGTCAATGGCATGACATTAACCGAGGTCAAGGGTTTCGGGCGACAGAAAGGCCATACCGAGTTGTATCGCGGAGCAGAATATGTCGTGGATTTTCTGCCCAAAACAAAAATTGAAGTGGCTGTACCGGATGATGTTGTCGATCAAGCTATAGATGCCATCTGCAAAGCAGCCAATACCGGACATATCGGTGATGGCAAAATATTTGTCACACATATCGAGCAAAGCATTCGCATCCGCACCGGCGAGACTGGCAACGAAGCGCTTTAATCAAGGCTCTCAGGCGATGCTGAACGCTTATCAACCCGCTTCAGTGTCACCAAGGTATAAATTGCAACCATATCTACATAGGTGCCGGTGAATCCGCCAAACAACTACCGCCTGGGGTTGAGCACCTGATCCGGAATATGGGCATCAATAACAATCAGCTCTTTGGCTTCCTCTACAACTGCCCACTGTGGGGCTTCCCGCAAATCTCCGACGCAATGACCGGGACGCATGAAATCGGTTGATGGTCTTTGTTGCTCATGCTGCAAATCAGTTTCCAGGCAGGTCAAAAAAATACACTTCCAGATTCAGCTGAACACGTGGATCTGCTTTCCAGTCATAACGGTCTTCAAACAGCAACTGCGGCACAAGCTCCATCACCAACCAGTCTTTATAAATCGCTTTGCGATATACCATCTGGGCATAATAGTTATCAACGGTTTTGACAGGCCGATTGCTACCAATCAGACCCAGTTCATAGGTGAGCGTTTCTCGTTCACCTAAAGACTGAAACAGCGCGACAGACTGGCCGAATTCAGTCAAACGCTCATCATGCCGGTAATTGATCTCGGACTCGACCCTGAAATTGAGCTCATCACTGATGGCACGGCTGAAAAACAAACGGGTGTCCTGACCCAATCCATCGTTGTGGTAATAAAACGTGCGATTGCTGAGGCCAAAAAACCAGTCATTGCCCAAGTCCTTGTCATAACGAATGCGGAATCGGTAAAACGGGTCAATCGGAATACTGGATTTGGCACCTACATCGTGATTGAAGCGCCAACCGTTGCGCTCCGGGAGTTCATAACTGAAACCACCCGTGAATGACGACGCGTTTATGTTATTCAAGCGCTGATCACGCAAGGAATTCTGCTCAGTTGTTTCGGACTCAAAAATCAGTTTCCAACGCTCTGACGTGCGCGGCAAATCAATACGTCCTCCAATCCGAATATTGGAGTAGTAGGTATCCATCCGACCAATACGCTGATTCAGCCTCAGTCGCACATAACTCTCATTGGTGCGCTCGCCGACGCCTTCGCCTGCCAGCCAGTCATCGAGGCCACGACCGATTGATCCCACATCACTGGACAGATCATCCCGTTGTGACTCTAGCCAACGCCAGGTTCGACTCTGCCCTAAATTATCAAAAGCGCGTCCAAACAGATCTGAATCTGATTCTGATTCTGATTGTGGTTCGGCGACTTGCTCGGAAGACTGTGCGCCAGCCAAGGCGGACAATAAGCCTGACAAAAGCAGCACAATCAAAGAGACAGACCGGTTCAAGCTAGAAGGCATACTGCTCCATTTTCACAATATCTAAGATCAACGATCAGAGGGATAAAAACTAGTTCCAGTAGAATCAACCTAGGCAATTAGTTGCTCAGCGCTATGATGCAAGGGATCGAGTGCTAGCATCAGTGCGCTACACAACATAAGGACTATCATCAGCAACTGCCATGGCTGTAACCGAAGGCTGGCGAGCAAAGACAGCATCATCGGCGCGGCCCACCACCTCAACAACAGATCAACACCATAGTGTGGATGCAGACGAAACAGCGTTGGTCTGACCATTGGATATACCAAGCGAAAAACAATGGTCAAGGCACAGCAGAGCGTTAACCAGATCAGTGAAAACGAACCCACCGTGTTAATCATGTCCGCGCGCCTCTTCCTGCTGCTTTCGTTTTTCACGAATCAGCTGTTCAAGGTTATCCAGTGACTTTTCATCCAGATCCACAGCGGCGCGCACAAAACTGCTGAGAATAGTTTCCATTTTGCCATCGTGTAACAGTTGAATCACATCACCCAGAATCCTGCCCAGTAGTCGACCACGGGACACCGAAGCGTGATAGCTGTAGGCATGGCCTTGTTTGAGTCTATCAACGTAGGCTTTGCGATAAAACCGCTCGAGCGTAGACTGCACTGTGCTGAGCGACGGTGCGCGCTCTTCGCCCAGTGCTTCGCGAACCTGTCGCGCCGCCAGGTGAGGTCGCCTCCATAACGTTTCGAGCACGCGCAGTTCCAACTCTCCCAGATTGGTGCTCATGATGTTGGAGGCTGATTTGCCGGCACTTGACACGGTTTTTTCCTTAAACAGACTCAGAAAGCCCTCGCGAAGGGCCATACTCTAGCCTTGCCATAACAAAAATGCAAAAACCGATTGCCAACTGGCATAGCTACACTCATCAAAGGAAATCCATGTCCCCGGCAGTCAACCACCAGGCATTTTTCAAACGCTGTGTTTCCGGCCCGGGACTCCACCGATTGCAGGGTACCTGTATACCCGTGGCGGTGATGTAAAAGTGCTCTGCCTGTGTTGTCACACGGGCAAGCTGGCCTGCCGTCAACCAAAAATGATATGGCTTGTTTTGCCCTGCAGTTCGCAGTATCGACAGCAATGCGTCTTCAAGATGTTCCGGTGCAGCAACGATGTCCATCAACAACTGCCGATCACCATGCTCACGGCTGAATGCAACAGCTTTGACATCCTGCCCCTGCATGACGGTGTAACAGTTGTATGACAAACCTGGACGCTGCAAAAACCGGTAACTCAAATAATCGCCATCCCGCACGCCAAGGATGGCATCGGAAAAACCAGCTTTCATCTGCTGCCATAGCTGCTCGGCTTGAGCATGCAGGACTCCGTCAAAATCCGCAGCACAGACTCGCCAATTGCCATCTGAAAGCGGTTCTTGTGTGCTATGAGGCGCGAGTGCAATTTGCATCAACTCATCAGTTTTGTCATACAAACCCAAACGTTGCGCGACATGCATGGCCTTCAAATTAGGAAAACCAAACCCCAGCAGATTGTCAGCTTTGTATCCCGCATATTGTTCAAGCATGCTGGCTGCAGTTTTAAAAAATAGACTGTTGCGACTAAAAAAGCCGCGCTCTTGAGGCGACACCATCACATCACAAATCTGAACGGCTTTACGGGGCTCAGAAAAGTAAACAATCTGCCTGATAACGCCTCCGTAGTGGGCAACTGCCTGCCCGCCTCGTTCCGCTACCACAGAAACACCCCTGCCTGAGTGATATTTCCAAGACCACAATGCAGGATCAAATGGCACCGAGAAGCTGTCTTCAAACACCTGCCGATATGCTTCGGGTGTCAAATCAGCGGCGTTGCGCAATACAGGCGCGCTAGGTATTTGGTTTTTAAAGCCTTGCACAGCTCTGGGTGCGTGCAGACTCAACAACACATGTGCACGTTCGCCATGCGCACTCGCATCAGTTTCGTTTTGCAGCTCGGTGACCAGGCGCTGAATCGTTGAATCACTTTCACAGGCCAACTCTGCCAGCGCTTTCTGGGAGCGTTCAAGCACGGTAACCAGGATCTGCTGAAAACGATGAGTATCCGCTGTCTGATCCTCACAGCTCGACACTTCAAAACCCATGCGTTTTGCCAGCGCCAATACATGATCCAGTAAGGGCAGTGGTTGCGGGTCAACACGGTCGTTGTTGCATACAACAAACTCATCACAAATCAGCAACTGACCACCGGGCCTGAGTAACTCAAGCGCTTTGTGGAACAGCGTGATGGGCAAACAGTAACGCGCACTGTTATGAAAAATGACAGTGTCAAAGCCCGCATCATCGCGGTATTGTTCAAAAGAACAACAGACCAGCTGGTCCGCTGAGGCATGCGCTAATGCGGCATTGGCAAGCACGGCAGCATGGCGATCAATGCCGATTGCCTCAAACCCTCGGGAAGCCAGCAAATCTACCAGCGCCCCTTGACCACAGCCAACCTCAAGCACACGAGCGCCAACATCACAATCAAGCGCCGACAACACACGATCCACACGTTTTTGCTGCGCACTCACCAGCAAACCCGCAAGTTCCACCAACGACACATCGCTCACTTGCAGTGCATCAAAGTCATCACTGGACAGCTCACCATAAACCAACCAGGGTGACTGGCCCGGCAAGGAACGCAGGAGTGCTGCATAGACGTTTAATGGAAATATCCATAAAAAATCATTTTTGTTTGTGCTGTCGGTAGTCTTCATGCGCGGCATTATACGGTAGAATTCAGGGCATGACGAAAACCACACTGATACGACTGTTCAGCCTGTTTCCTGACAGTGGCGCCGACTCCCGCAGCGCGCCACGCATTGGATTGCAGCGCCTGCTCGGCTTGCGCATTCTGGTTGCCGGCAGCAGTCTGGCCGGCGCATTGCTGTTCAACATATTTTCACCGCTTGAGCTACCATTGCTGCCTGTCGCGCTGGTACTGAGCGGCATTGTGTTGTCGGTTTTGATTGGCTACTGGCGTGTCAATCATGCCGGACTTATCACACACGGCGAACTGGTCATGCAACTCGGACTGGACTTTGTGTTTGCCACTATTCTCTTGATGTATACGGGAGGCTCGAGCAATCCGTTAATTTCGTATCTGCTGGTCCTGCTCGCAGTAGGCGCGACCTTGTTGCGCAGTCTGTGGGCACACCTGTTTGCCCTGCTGGCCATTCTGATCCACACGGCCTTTCTTGCTTACGGCATCATCAGCGATGAGCACAGTCAGCACATGCCCAATTTTCAACTGCATCTGGTAGGCATGTGGGTTACGTTTGTAGTCAGTGCGGCGCTGATCACAACCTTTGTCAGTCGTATGGCTGCCGCCATACGCAGCAGGGAACTGACACTGGCAAAGTCACGCGAAAACGAGTTACGAAATGAACAACTGGTTGCTATTGGATCGCTTGCGGCAGGGACCGCACATGCGCTGGGCACCCCCTTATCAACCATGGCAGTATTGTTGTCCGATCTGGATGGACTGACTGAAGAACAGCTGCGCAACACCGAGATCAAAGCAGACATCCACCTTTTGCGTCAACAAGTCGTGCGCTGCAAGCAGTCCTTGGATCAGCTGACGCATTTTTACCACAAAGGTGATCAGCAACAAGTCGGCCGCATGCGCATGGGCTCACTGCATGATGCCGTGCGCGATTACATTGTCAACATACACCCACGCGCTGTTATCGAATTCACAATCGATAATAATTGTCGTGAATCCTGGATCCCTGCAGATATTACAATCCGTCATGCGCTGATCAACATCATAGAAAATGCCATTCGGGCGGCCCACAAACTGGTCACTGTGCATTATGGCTTTGATGACACGCGCGCAGGTATCGCACTGATCAAAGTTCAGGATGACGGCGATGGCATTCCGGCCGAGGTCATGGAGAGCATGGGCGAACCGTTTATCTCGTCGCGCGAAGGCAGCATGGGTCTGGGTATATTCCTGGCCAACTCTACCTTGCAACGACACGGCGGCAGTATCGAAATGTTTAATGTGCCGGGTGCTGGCGCCCTCACTTGTATCCACCTGCCCTTGACTGATAATAAACCCAGCGGTGAATCAACACTATGAACGACAATACGCACAAGCGATCATTACTGATGATCGAAGATGACGAAGTATTTGCGAGTGTCAGTTCGCGTGCATTGACCAGACGCGGCTACGACGTTGTCTTGGCCAATAGTATCGACAACGCCAGGGATTTCATAAACAGTCGGCAGGTAGACTTTGCCATTGTAGATCTCAATCTCGCCGGACATTCTTCGCTGGAATTAATTCCGACCTTACGCGCACACAATCCGGATGCACGCATTCTCATGCTGACCGGCTATGCCAGTATTGCAACCGCGGTGGAAGCCATCAAACTGGGCGCCGATAACTATCTTGCCAAACCCGCTGATATTGATGAAATTCTGGCAGCATTAGACAACGACTCCGATGAAGAGGAGCATGATGCTCAGTTTCAGGAACCCATGTCCGTGCGTCGTCTTGAATGGGAACACATTCAAAAGGTATTGCTGGAAAACCATGGGAATATTTCTGAAACCGCAAGACAATTAAAAATGCATCGCCGCACATTACAAAGAAAGTTACAGAAGAAGCCCGTTGCGGGCTGAGCAAGGGCTCGCAATGCGCATAAATTTTCTGCAAGCCGCAAACTTGCGCTATAAGCTTGATTGATAAAACATTTATGTCATCTATTAATGACTTTCGGCACTCGGGCGCTTATTATGCGCGTGGTATAAAACGCCGCCAAGACTCATCACAAGATTCCCGGCATGTTTGCCTGCCCAGGGAACGCCAAAAAGCAGCACCAAACAACAAAAATAAGAAACCCCTTTCGTCGGCCTTTGGCGCTGATAGACACTGCACGAAGCATGATTGGAATTTACTGCAAGACAGCACTCAAACGCGGAGCCTTACTTAAGTGAAAAAACAATACTGGGTCGCCATCGGCCTGTTTATCTTTCTTGTTATATGGATGTTCCTGCCACGCGAGCAAAACGTGGCAGTTAAAGACAGGTACGCAATGCCCGAGACCGACAGATCGGTCACCGCTATCCCGGCCGGCTCGCCAGTTGATGTCAGTGCCAGCGGCTTTAACGTATTGGTCAGCAAGGTAAACTTGAGCACGTATACAGAAACAGTCAACGTTCGCGGTGTCACACAAGCATTCCGCCATGTACAAATTCTGGCAGAAGCGGCCGGCCGCGTGACGGCCACGCCGGTGGCGCGCGGTGCGCGAGTCAATCGCGGTGATGTACTCTGCGAAATTGCTGTTGATAACCGCGAAGCGGAATTGCAGGAGTCACGCAGCCGTGAACTGCAGGCGAAGCTGGAATACGAAGGATCTCTTGGTTTGCGCGAACGCAACCTGGTCTCCGAAGTATCAGTGGCACAATTAAAATCCGCACTTGATTCAGCTACAGCTGCCGTTGGTCGCGCAGAACTCGCGCTGAGTCGCACCAAAGTACGGGCGCCATTCAGCGGCATACTTGAAACCCGCGCGGTTGAAGTGGGTGACTACCTGAATATGGGCGCGCAATGCGGCTCCCTGCTGGACGATCAGCCCATGTTGCTGGTCGGACAGGTACCTGAACAGAATGTCAGTAAACTGATCATTGGAAACGCAGTTGAAGGCATTCTGGTGACAGGACAGCGCGTCACCGGCCGACTGACTTACATCGCCCGCGCAGCTGATCCTGTTTCCCGCAGCTATCGTATCGAAGTTGAATTGAATGCAGGCCAGGAACCTATTCGTCAGGGTATCAGCACTGAAATCATGGTTTCAGCGTCTGACATTGCAGCGCACATGATTCCCCCGTCCGCCATTACGCTTGATGACGCGGGTGTTGTGGGTGTGAAAACGATCAATTCGAATAATGTTGTGGTGTTCTACCCGGTCACTATTGTGGGCGAGAGCACTCAAATCGGTACGCCGGGATTCTGGGTAACAGGATTGCCGTCTGAGGTCATTCTGATCACGCTGGGCCAGGAAATGGTGTTCCCAGGCCAGACAGTTCGCACTAACACAGATTGGTCACGTCTATGATCTATTTCAAGGCAGCACGCGACAGGGCAAGAACATCCCTGACCATTTTTGGTGTGATAATTCTGGCAGGATCTCTGTCATACCGCTCCATCCCAGTTGAACTGAGCCCGGATGTGACGGTGCCAATTATCATCACAACCATTATTCACCCGGGTATCTCTCCTGAGGATGCTGAGCGACTACTGGCCAGACCAACAGAAATTGAACTGAAAAATGTGGATGGTATCACTGAAATCCGTTCATTCTCTAGCGAGAGCAGTGCCACCATCATTACGGAGTTTGATGTCAGTTTTGACGCTAATTTTGCACTCAATGACATTCGTTCAGCGCTGGATCGCGCCAAAGCACGCTTCCCGGCCAACACCGAAGAGCCGATTATCCAGGAAGTGTCAGCTGCAACTATACCGGTTGTGCAGATAGCCTTAGGCGGTGACGGTGTAGCGGAACGGACCAAACTGCAAATTGCACGGGTTTTGCAGCGTGAAATTGAAAATCTGCCGGAGATTCTCAGCGCTGATATGATTGGCGCCCGTGAAGAATTGCTGGAAGTGGTGATTGACCCCCGCAAGCTGGAAACCTACGGCATCACAAATGCCCAGATCGTGCAGGCCGTCACCAGTAACAACCGTTTGATTCCGGCAGGCAAACTCAATACTGGCGGAGGCAGCTTTGCGATCAAAGTGCCAGGTCTGATCGAAACTGCGCAGGATCTGTTTCAGCTGCCCATCGCAGCCAATGCCACTGGAGTGGTGGTGTTAAGTGATGTGGCTGATGTGCGCCGCACCTTCAAAGATGCAGAACGTTACGCCTATGCTAATGGTGCTCAGGCAATTTCTCTTGATGTTCAAAAACGCAAAGGCGCCAATCTCATTCTCGCCATGGACAAGATTGATGTGATCGTGCGGGAGATGCGCTCACAGATTCCACCGGGTGTGGAAATCACCTATCTTAACAACACCATTCCAATGGTCATTGAGCAGAACTCCAGCCTGCAAGGCAATATGCTGTCGGCGATGGCGCTGATCATGATGGTGGTAGTCGCCGCGGTGGGTGTGCGTTCAGGCATTCTGGTTGCGATGGGTGTACCGTTCTGCTTCTTCTTCGCCTTTATCATCATTTCGCTACTGGGCTACACCTATAACTTTATGGTGATCTTTGGTCTGCTGCTTGCGCTGGGTATGTTGATCGACGGTGCCATTGTTTTAGTGGAATATGCTGACCGTAAAATGGCTGAAGGGTATAAGCGGGAAGATGCGTTCGAAGAAGCCGTTTCACGTATGTTCTGGCCCATCATCTCGTCAACATTAACAACACTATCTGCATTCCTGCCATTGCTGTTCTGGCCAGGTGTTGCCGGTGAATTCATGAGTTATCTGCCCACCACGGTGTTTGCAGTGCTCATAGGGTCCTTGCTGTACGCGTTGCTTTTTGCGCCTTTAATAGGATCATTTGTTGGCAGCCGCGAGGCCCACAAACATATTGATATCTCTAAAAACGACGACAACTTGGTCAAAGAGTTCAAAGGTCCAATTCGAGCCTATGTAGGCATTCTGCGCTTTGGCATACGCAACCCAGGCGTCATATTTCTGGGCGCCACGGCAGTGTTAGTAGGCATTGTGATGGCTTATGTCACCTTGGGGCGCGGTTTTGAATTTTTTGCCAGCGTCGATCCCAGCCAGACACGAGTGCAGATTTTTGCGCGCGGCAATTACTCACCTGAAGAAATTCGCGATATCGTCACACAAGTGGAAGATCGCATCGAAGCTGTCGGACACTTCAAGAGCATCGTCACCCAGTCGGGCGCCAGCCGCAGCATGGGTGGTGGTATGGGCGCCGCGCCTGATCTGGTGGGCACCATTTTCCTTGAGTTCACTGATCGTCGCGAGCGCGACATCAATGGTTTCGAAATCGAGAATCTCTACCGGGAAGCCATTGCTGATCTGCCGGGTATCCGTGCCGAAATTTCAACACCAGAACAGGGTCCTCCGGTAGGCAAAGAGCTTCAGTTGGAAATTTATGGTGAAGATTTACGCACCCTGATCAGCGAAGCACGTCGGGTTCGTAATTATCTTGAGTCTGGCATGGAAGGCTTGATTGACGTAGACGACACTACACCCATACCAGGTATCGAGTGGGAAATCACTGTGGATCGTGCACGTGCTGCCATGTCAGGGGCCAGCATGCAGGAGATTGGCACAGCCATTCAGTTGTTGACCAATGGCGTATTTATGGGCGACTACCGCCCAGACGACAGCGAAGAAGAAGTCGAAATCCGTGTACGCTACCCCGAACAATATCGGGGCATCGAGCAGATCGACAATATTCGTATCAATACTGCCGGGGGACTGGTACCTATCAGCAGTTTTATCACGCGTGAGCCATTGCCCAGCGTGAGTTCAATTCAACGTGTTGACAGTGAGCGTGTGGTGTACGTCAGGGCTAACCCTGCCCCTGGTGTTGTGACTGATAACAAGGTGCAAGAGCTAGAACAATGGTTGCAAGTTAATCCCTTGGCTCCAGGTGTCAATTACCGCTTTCGCGGCGCGAATGAAGAACAGGAAGAGTCGATGGCTTTCCTGAGCTTTGCATTTACACTCGCACTGGCTTTGATGGCGGTTGTACTGGTCACACAATTCAATAACTACTACCAGACATTGCTCATTCTGTCCTCTGTACTGCTGTCAACAACAGGGGTATTGCTGGGACTGTTGATCACCGGGCAGACGTTCAGTGTGATTCTGACGGGTGTTGGTGTGGTGGCATTGGCGGGAATTATTGTGAATAACAATATTATTCTGATCGATACCTTTAATGTACTCAGTCGCAATCATCCTGACTGGAGTCTTATGGATGTGATTGTCCAGACCGGTGTCCAGCGTCTGCGCCCCGTCTTCCTGACTACATTCACCACAGGTTTTGGATTGCTGCCACTGGCACTGGGCATCTCGATTGATCTGGCGGGTGCGGAAATCGAAGTGGGAGGCCCCGTTGCTTCTCAGTGGATGCAGCTGGCAAATGCGGTGGTATTTGGGCTGGCGTTTGGTACCGTGCTGACTCTGGTTGTTACGCCCGCATTGCTGGCCCTACCCTCCAAGTTGCGCAGTTACCGTGACCAGATTATTTCATTGTTCCGTCGCACCAAACCGGCTCTCAGCGACTGATCAAACCAGACAGCCAACAAAAAAGCCGCTGCAATTCGAACACGAGTTCGTATTTACAGCGGCTTTTTTCTTGCCCTGTAATGATTGGTCACAACTCAGCGACAGCTTTGCAATAATTTGTAACCCGCTCTATGCCTTTGAAAAGCCTGTGCTATTATCAAATTAAGTCAGGGCCAGGTGGTAAAAGAACTTTCTCTGTTCCCCCCTGTATAACTTGGAATTTTTTCTACCACTTGTGCTCTGACCATTATCCGCTTTAGAACCAGTCATCAGCGATACGTACGGTTTGCCACCCAGGCCTCTACGATCAGCAGTAACATCACCAGCAATACAATCCACCACCACAAACGTTGCGGCTGCTCGATGTCTGCAATCAGCTGCGCGGTTCTGATGCGCTCAGCTACCATGGGAGTTGTTTCAGGATTGATAATGGCGTCGGTCAGCGCCGCGATATCAGCTCGTCTTGAGCTTGCTGCATCGGCTGCAATGTTGATCGCCAGCGTGGTGTCCCCCAAGCTCACAAAACCCGGCATGCGCGCACGGTAAAACGGGTTATCTGGACTCAGGCGCACCACCGCACCATCTGGTTCCTGCAAGCTGAGTTCACTGCGGCCATCGGACATAAAATTCCGCAAATCAATCATGTCACCAACCAGATAGGCGCGTTCGCGGTTGGGCGGCTGAATCAGGTAGGTCAACACCTCATGGACAAAAGGCAGAAACAAGCCTTGCAGCGGAAAGTTACTCCAGCCTAGATCCAGCGACGAGCTGAGCAACATGGTGTGCCCCTCGCCTACCGGTCTTTCGGTCAACATGGGTGAACCATTGTCAAAACGCATCAACACACCTGCATCTTCGGCAGGCTCGGTTAACCAATAACCTTGAAAGCGGGCACTAAAGTCTACGCTAAGGGCACGCAGCGCCGGGTGGCGCCGATCGACATCGGCAATCAATTGATAGTCATTGCTGGCGAGCACTTCAGACGTCAGCAACGCAGCCGGACTGAGATCCCCCAGACGTGCATTGAATTCTCCGGCCGATATCCGATCACCGGGGGCCAGCAACAATGCGCCACCTTCTGTTACAAATGCCTGCAACGCCTGCAGCTGTGAATTGTTTGACAGTGCGGTATTGAGCAGCACCACGGCATCGTGATCTTGAATGAGTGGCGCCGTTAACGCATCAGCAGTGACTGAGGTAACATCAAACGGTGAATTCTCCAGACCGCGCAAAGCCAGCACAAACCAATGTGCCTCATCGTCATACCAGTCTTGGGAAGGATCACCATTAACAACCAACACCCGCATACGCGGCAAAACATCCAGCGAAAAATACCAACGATTATCCAGTTCGAAATCATCACCCGACAACACTAACTCACCCGTATAAGCGCCCGTTGCCTCCAGATTCAAGGGCACGTTAAGCACGGCCTCAGAGCGTTCATTCAACCGCACGGGCTGGGCAACGCTGTTGCCCGTTGTTGGCGCCTCACCAGACTGAGCGCGCACGTTGAGCGACAATTGACCACGATCCAGAAACACACTGCCAGTGCTACGCACCCGTGCCAGTATTTCGTAATCGGTCTGACTCTCCAGTAATTGTTGCGGCGAGCGGACATCCGTCAAACTGAGGTTGCTGCTGCGTTCATCACCCACATCAATGGGTCTGAACCCAGTGCCTGCGGCCAGCATCCAAGCACTCTGATCTTCTTGTCGCCCCGTACCGTCAAGGGCATCACTTTGCAGTCCAGAGGCTTTAAAGTCTGAAATCATGACAATTTGACGTCGCGCATGTGGCGACTCATTGAGCATGTCATCCGCCAATTGCAGGGTGGGATAAAAACGTACCCGATCATAACCGGGTTCATCAAGGCTATTGATAAAGGCGCGCAGACCGTCGATATCGTTGCTGAGTTCGCGCACCGTCAGTGTGCCATCCGCGAAGGTCAGCACAGCAGCGTCATCACCTGCATTGAGCCCATCAAGCACGTTCAGCGCCTCGGCTTTGGCGCGTTCAAAACGCTCTCCAAAACGCATACTGAGCGAGGTATCCAGCAAAATGGCAACCGACTTGGGCTCTGCGTCGATCAACCGCGCCATACCACCCTGGTAAAACAACGGTCTGGCAAAGGCAATCACCAACAAACAAATCAAGGCAGCGCGCATTAACAGTAACAACCACTGTTGGATCTGTTGGAATAAAATGAGCTTTTTGGTGGTTTGTTTCATAAAGCGCAGCGTGCCAAACATCACCTTCGGCGGGTTCTCGCGCCGGATCAGATGGATGGCTATCGGAATAGCTGCCGCTAATAATCCCAGCAAAAACAGCGGTGTCAGGAACCCCATTTATGAGCTCCTTGTCCGGCGGGACAAATACGAGGCCAGCGCTTTATCCAGCGGTTGCGAGGTATCCAACAGGCAATAATCCACCCCACTGCTCTGGCATTTCTTTTTACAGTCATCCAGATAACGTTGCAGATTATCGAGGTAAGCGTTGCGGATGGCTTGTGGAGACGCGATGTAGGTGTCTGCGTTCTCCATGTCGACAAATTCAGTGGACTCGTTAAAGTTAAACATTAACTCCTGATTATCCAGCACGTGGAACACAATCACTTCATTACCCATGGCACGTAATTGCATCAGGGTCTTGATGGTAGCCTGTTCATCTTCCAGCATGTCACTGATCAGGATCACCAGACTTTTTTGATTCAGCGTCATGGCCAGTTCGCTCAGTGGCCGCACGCTGTTGGTTTGCCCACCCGCCTGCAACTCATTGAGGCTGCGCAGAATCCGGATGAGGTGAACCTGACGGGCTTTGGCCGGAATGTAGTCTTTGATTTTGTCATCAAAGGTGATCAGGCCCACGGCATCGCGCTGACGCATAATGAAGTAAGCCAGAGCCGACGCCAATGTACGACCGTAATCCAGTTTGCTCATGGTAGTCGAGGCGTAACCCATGGAGGCACTGCTGTCGAGCAGGATATAACAACGGACGTTGGTTTCGTCTTCGTATTGTTTGATGTACATCTTGTCGGAACGGCCGTAGAGCTTCCAGTCCACATGGCGCATATCATCACCACGGATGTAGTGACGATAATCAGTAAATTCGACACTGAAGCCGCGTTTAGGGCTTTTGTGCAGGCCGGCGATAAATCCTTCCACAATGACACGCGCACGCATCTCAAGATTATCGAGTGTGGCGAGTACAGAAGGATCTATGAAGTTCGTGCTTTGTGTCATGTTATGCGCCCGGTGCGCGTACAGTGTCCAGCACGCGGCGTATCAGCTCATCGGTGGTGATACGCTCGGCTTCTGCATGGAAGTTCAACTGTATGCGGTGACGTAATACCGACGGCGCTAACGCACGGATATCATTAAACGACACATTGTAACGACCGTGCAGCAGCGCCCTTACTTTGCCGGCCAGCACTAGGTTCTGAGAGGCACGAATACCGGCACCCCAGGTCACCCAGTCTTTTACAAACTGCGGCGATGCCGGACTTTGTGGGCGTGTGGCGTGCACCAGATGCACGGCGTATTGCACAACGGCTTGTGCGGCGGGCACCTGCCGCGCGACGCGCTGGAAGGCAAGAATGTCTTCACCACTGAGGGGATGTGTCACGGTACGGTCGACAACACGTGTGGTGCTGCTGACAACCTGCACTTCCTCCTCTTCCGTCAGATATCCCAGTTCCATCTTGAACATAAAACGGTCGAGCTGGGCTTCCGGCA
>DITX01000088.1:816-3749 GCA_002422225.1 Gammaproteobacteria bacterium UBA6173 | reverse complement strand
AACACGTAACCATTAACGGCATCATACCCAACGCGCGCGGCACCAATCGGGCTGGTAAACGGAATGCCGGAAATGGCTACCGCAGCAGATGCACCTATCAATGCTGCAATATCAGGATCCTGATCTTTGGTTGCAGAAATGACGGTACAGACCACCTGGACTTCGTTCTTGAAACCTTTTGGAAACAATGGACGCAGAGGACGGTCGATCAGACGGGAAACCAGTGTTTCCTTTTCAGTTGGACGACCTTCACGCTTGAAGAAACCACCGGGGATTTTACCCGCAGCATACGTCTTTTCCTGGTAATTCACTGTCAGCGGGAAAAAGTCTGCGCCAGGAGCGGCAGACTTTTTACCAACAACAGTCGCCAGCACTTGCGTACCACCCATGGTGATGACGACTGCGCCAGTTGCTTGTCGTGCAATTTTGCCGGTTTCCAATACGACTGTATCTGCGCCGTACTGGAAGGTCTTTCTAACAATATTAAACATACATTCATCCTGTTTTTTATGAGACCCGGGCAGCATTGCAGCAACTTCCCTTTTACCAAGAGTCTCTTCTCACTTTCTCATCGCCTTGAAATCGGTTGCGTCGAATTAACGACGCAGGCCCAGACGTTTGATCAGCTCAGCATAGCGACCCACATCTTTGCGCTTGAGGTAATCGAGCAGCTTGCGGCGGCTGTTAACCATACGGATCAAACCACGACGTGAGTGGTGATCGTGTGTGTGTTCACGGAAGTGACCTTGCAACAGATTGATGTTTTCTGTCAGCAGTGCAACTTGTACTTCAGGTGAGCCGGTATCATTCTGGCCACGACCATACGCTTCTACGATTGCCTGTTTCTGTTCGGTTGTTAACGCCATTTCTAAATCTCCTGATTAATATGCATTAAAAGTTAATAACATCCTGTCACCCAGCATAACCGTGCATATTGACAGTTACCTGGCTTGCTCCCTCATCAACCGGCGTGGCGCCACCCGACCATCGTCGAGCATGCTGCCAATACCGATAAATTCTTCATTGTCGTAAAGTCTGACCAGTTCACTTGCCGGTGCTGGCCGCACCATGACTGCTTGCCCCTGCCGGACAAACAACGCCAATTCTGAACTCAGACTGACACGAGGCAGGTGGTCAATGGCCTGATCGGCCGGACGCAACAAGGCGTCTATCGCATCCAGTCCGCCTTCGGCAAAACTGGCTTGTAATGCAGCGGGTGTAATGCAGTCTTCGATTCGGAAAACACCAGCCTGTATACGTCGCAACTCGCGAACATGGCCACCACAGCCCAGCGCCTCGCCTAAATCGTCGGCTATAGTACGCACATAGGTACCTTTGCTGCAACGAATTTCAAGTGACAACTCAGTACATTCCGGCGTGTTTTCAAAGTCATGCAGTATCAGTTCGTGAACTGTCACCTGTCTGAGCTTTCGTTCAACTTCCACACCTGCACGGGCAAGTTTGTACAGCGGTTGGCCTTTGTGTTTCAGCGCCGAATACATCGGCGGGCATTGCAGTATTTCACCACGAAATTGTGACAGGGCGTTGAGTACCATGTCGCGTGTGATTGTACCGGCGGGCCGGGTGCTGACAACACTGCCTTCTGCATCCGCGGTATCGGTGCGCTCGCCCAGTCGAACCCGGGTCAAATAGCGCTTGTCCGCTTCCAGCAAAAACTGCGACACCTTGGTCGCTTCGCCAAAACACAAGGGTAGAACACCGGTCGCCAGGGGATCCAGCGCGCCAGTATGTCCTGCCTTTGACACCTGAAACAGATGCTTGGCTTGTTGCAGGCAAGCGTTTGAACTCATGCCCTGCGGTTTATCCAATAACAGAATGCCGTTTATCTGACGGCCCTTCTGTTTTCTGCCTGAACTCAAACTAGTTGTCCCCGTCCCGGCTCTGCTCCGGATTCAGATCGGAGTCGGTCTCATCACCATGTTCGTGAGTACTGTCTTCGGCAATTGCCTTGTCAATCAGCGACGACAGATAACGACCGCGCGCCACACTGTCATCGTAATGGAACTGCAGTGCCGGAATCACACGCAGGCTCATCTCTTTGCCCAACAAACTGCGCAGATAACCTGCCGCTTTGTTTAAGGCGGCGAGGCTGTCCTTGATCTCTTTCCGATCAAGTTCGCCCATATCTTTCAGCGCCTGACCCGCACCAAAATCATCACCGTGCCGCCCCATGATGGTGACGTGCACATTGGCATGTGCAAAATCCCGACTCACGTCGACACCCGTCACTGAGACCATGCCTACGCGGGGGTCGCGAATTTCGCGACGGATCAGATCAGCGAGCAAACGCTGGATCTGATCTGCCACACGCTGGACTCTTGGCGAGACTTTGGGAGCCGAGGTTTTACTCATTGCAGCGTTCGCGCTACTGAAATAGTCTGATAAACCTCAATCTTGTCACCGACTTTAACGTCGTTATAGTTCTTCACGCCGATACCACATTCCATACCGTTTCGCACTTCGCTGGCATCGTCTTTGAAGCGCCGCAGAGATTCCAGTTCGCCTTGATAAATCACCACGTTGTCACGCAGTACACGAATAGGTTTGCTGCGGTACACAACACCTTCAACAACCATACAGCCTGCCACCTGACCGAACTTAGGCGAGTTGAACACATCTCGCACTTCAGCCACACCCAGAATTTCTTCACGGATTTCAGGAGACAGCATGCCGCCCAGAATAGCTTTGACGTCATCGATCACGTCGTAGATCACATTGTAGTAACGCAGGTTGACACCTTCGTTTTCAACCACTTCACGTGCAGTTTTGTCGGCTCGCACGTTAAATCCAATCATCATGGCTTTGGACGTTGCCGCCAGATGCGCGTCGGTTTCAGAGATGCCGCCAACACCGGCTGCAACCACATTCACTTCCACTTCATCGGTGCCCAGTTTGTGCAGTGAACCAACAAT
>DITX01000088.1:0-667 GCA_002422225.1 Gammaproteobacteria bacterium UBA6173 | reverse complement strand
TCATCGATCAGTGCTCTTACGCGGCCATATTCATGACCCGCCAGCACATAATCACCTACATTCAGGGTACCGTTCTGTACCAGAACGGATGCCACGGGACCGCGACCTTTGTCGAGTCTCGATTCAATCACCACACCTTTGCCTGGCGCATCGATGAAGGCTTTGAGTTCCAGCATTTCAGATTGCAGGAGAATGGCTTCTAGCAGTTCATTGATACCGGTGCCTGCATGAGCAGATACCTGCACAAACTGGGTATCCCCACCCCATGCTTCAGAGATCACATTGCGCTGGGCAAGTTCATTCATCACGCGATCAAGATCGATGTTGGGTTTGTCACACTTGGTGATTGCAACCACCATAGGGACCCCGGCCGCACGCGCATGATTGATGGCTTCTTCTGTCTGTGGTTTGACGCCATCATCGGCCGCCACCACCAGAATGACCACGTCTGTTGCTTTAGCACCACGAGAGCGCATGGCACTGAACGCCGCGTGACCCGGGGTGTCGAGGAAACACACCATGCCGTGATCCGTTTCGACGTGATACGCACCAATGTGCTGAGTAATACCACCGGCTTCGCCCGCTGCCACAGAGGCTTTGCGGATATAGTCCAGCAAGGAGGTCTTGCCATGGTCTACGTGTCCCATGACGGTCACAACTGGCGCAC
>DITX01000019.1 GCA_002422225.1 Gammaproteobacteria bacterium UBA6173 | reverse complement strand
CGCAGGTCGTTGGTAGTGCCGGTCTTGCCCGCTAGTGGGAGATTTCTGTCGAGGCGACTCATCATATTGCGGGCTGTGCCACGTTCAAATACACCTTGCATGGCCCATTCCAGCAAATACATCGAGGTAGGGTCTGCGACCTGTTCGGTTTCGATGCCATATCTTGCCAGTCGCTCTCCTGTTCCGGTTGTGACGGCTTCGACCGCGCGCAGTGGCGAACGGAAACCGTTGCTGGCAAGAGTTTGGTACATTTGCGCCACGTCCAGCGGGCTCATGTTGACCGCACCCAGCAAAACCGAAGGATAAGGTGGCGGATTGCTGGCAAGACCCAGTTCTCGTAGCGTGCTCACAACCTCCGGTACACCCACTTGCATACCAATATCCACGGTGGCGAGATTTAAAGAGCGTTGCAGGGCATCGTAGAGATACACATCGCCATACGTCTGATTGTCATAGTTTCGGGGAGACCAGGTGTTGTTGCCATCCAGCTTGATGGTCACCGGTGAGTCATTCAGCACACTGGCCAGGTTGTAACGTCCAGATTCAAGAGCGGTCAGCATGACAGCCGGTTTGACCAGTGAGCCAACAGGGCGTACCGCGCGCAATGCACGATTGAAGCCGGTATAACCCGGTCGTCTGCTGCCGGCTACTGCGCGTATGTCGCCAGTACTGGCATCCGTAATGACCATGGCTGCTTCGAGTGGTGCACCCGCCGTTTGCCCTGGCGCGGTCGGCACCTCGACGGCGGCCACGGCATCATTGAGCGCAGCTTCCATGGTGTTCTGAACACGCAGATCCAGCGTAGTGAAGATGCGCAGGCCTTCGGTCTGCAAGGCATCTGCGTCATAGTCGCGGGACAGGTCGTCACGTACCAGATCCATAAACGCCGGATAGCCGCTGCCACGCTGTGTGGGTCTTGCTGAGACGCCCAGCTCTTGTTGCCGCGCCTGTTCCATTTGCTGCTGACTGATAAACCCTTGGTTCATCATTTGCGCCAGCACGACGTTACGTCGGTCTGTAGCTCGTTGAGGGTTGCGTCGTGGGTGGTAATAGGAGGCACCTCGCGGCAATCCGGCCAGCAGGGCCAATTCATCCAGATCGAGTTCGTCCAAGGGTCGCCCAAAGTAATGTTCGGCCGCCAACGCAAAACCATGGATCGCGCGATTGCCATCCTGACCCAGGAAAATTTCGTTCATGTAAGCGCCGAGAATTTCGTCTTTACTGAAGTGCAACTCCAGCGCAAGAGCCATCAGAGCTTCCTCAATTTTCCGCCGTAGCGTTTGATCCTCAGTCAGGTAGAGATTTTTGATCAGCTGCTGGGTCAGCGTGCTGCCGCCCTGCACAATCCCGCCAGCGCGCAGATTGGTCACAAATGCGCGGGCGATGCCTATTGGATCAACACCAAAATGCTTGTAGAAGCGGTGGTCTTCAACAGCAATAACGGCATTAACAAGATCGGCTGGTACATCGCTGAGCGCCAGTGGCAGGCGATCTTCACCGGTATCGGGATTGATCTGAGCGATTTCCACGGGCTCCAGACGGGCAAGTGCAATATCTCCGGTTGCCTGATTGCCGCGCAGTGAGTTAACCCGGCGCCCCAGAAAGTCGATATCTGCATAAATGCTGGGTTCATCGCCATCCCAGAAACTGAAGCCTCTCGTCCATAGCCGGACGCGGGAACCATTGGCGTTATATTCGCCCGGCCCTGACACCTGATTGGTCTCACGGTAGCCGAGTCGTTGTAAGGTGTCGGTCAGCTCCACGGCCGACAGATGTGCCCCCGCATAAAGTTCAACCGGGCGGGCATACAGCCGCGCGGGCAACGCCCACTGCAAGGCGCTGAAGTCACGCCGGATTTTGTAATCAATCCAAACGCACCAGATGGCAACTGCTGCCACTAACACAAACAGCAGACGACGGATCAGCCAGCCAATTTTGCTGGACGGCTTGGTTTGCCGCCGGGAAGCGGGTTTGCGTGGTCTTTTAGTCGATCTTGAAGTAGTCATAGACCGCTATTATGAGAGATAACGCGGATAACTGGTAGTTTAGGGGACGGAGGGATCAAAAAATGATCCCTCCGTCCCCTTTTTGAGTATCATCCACAATTTGTGAAATCAAGACCCTTACAGGATGCATGCATGATGATTCCAATTCCACGCCAGGATGACGTAGTCAAAGGACCGCACCGATTTGAAAAAGATTTGCTTGGGCAGCTGGCTGTGCCATCTGAGGCCTATTACGGCGTTCAGACTCAGCGGGCCTTAGAAAACTTCATTTTGTCGGGAGTGCCGTTGGCGCATTTCCCCAAACTGATTGTCGGGCTTGCCATGGTAAAAAAAGCCGCCGCATTTGCTAACCATGATATTGGAGAGCTTGAGAACGTAAAATTCGATGCCATTTGTGTGGCGTGTGATCGCATTATCAATGGTGAGTTCCACGACCAGTTTGTGGTGGACATGATTCAGGGTGGCGCAGGAACCTCCACCAACATGAATGCCAATGAAGTGATCGCCAATGTAGCGCTGGAACACCTTGGTTTTGGCAAGGGCGACTACAGCAAGTTGCACCCCAATAATGACGTCAACATGTCTCAGTCTACAAACGATGCTTATCCCACCGCGATCCGTGTGGGGCTGCAGTTGTCGCATGCCGAGCTGGTAGACAGTCTGACCTTGCTGCAGAAAGCGTTCGCGGGCAAGCGCGACGAGTTTAAATCAATCATAAAAATGGGACGTACGCAGTTGCAAGATGCCGTACCCATGACCTTGGGCCAGGAGTTTGGCGCATTTGCTACCACGCTCGGCGAAGATGTTGAACGTATAGCGGGTATGTATGACCTGCTCAGAGAGGTCAATCTGGGCGGCACCGCTATTGGCACCGGCCTGAATGCAGATCCACGTTATGCGGTACTGGCTGTGAATCATCTGACTCGCATTTGTGGTCACCCAATGCGCCTCGCGCCCGATCTGATTGAGGCAACGTCGGATATGGGGGCGTTTGTGTTGTTCTCGGGCATGACCAAGCGTCTTGCAGTCAAGCTGTCCAAAATTTGTAATGACCTGCGACTGTTGTCCAGTGGACCGCGCACCGGGTTGTTTGAAATCAACCTGCCGCCACAGCAACCAGGATCGTCCATCATGCCTGGCAAGGTGAATCCAGTGATTCCCGAAGCGGTGAATCAAGTGGCGTATCAAGTGATTGGTAATGATCTGGCTATTACCATGGCTGCCGAGGCGGGCCAATTGCAGCTTAATGTTATGGAGCCCTTGATTGCCTACAAAATTCTTGAGTCCATGCGTTTGCTGCGTCGAGCCATGGATATGCTACGGGAGCGTTGTATTGTGGGCATTACTGCCAACGAGGATCGCTGTCGAGAGCTTGTAAACAATTCAATTGGCTTGATCACGGCGCTTAATCCGTACATCGGTTATGACAATGCAACACGAATTGCAGGGATCGCATTGCAAACTGGGCGCAGTGTGCTGGAGTTGGTCAGGGAGGAGGAGCTGATTGAGGAGTCTTTGCTGATCGAAATTCTCACGCCTGAGAATATGGTGAATCCCCGCGCATCGCGCCGCTGAGGTGACTTGTCATAACGCACCAAAGACCTGCTGAGGATTCAAGGTCACACTGTTGCGATCATCGCTGAGTGTGACCTGACCATCCTGAATAATGACCTGCAGTTGCATGGTACGTTGCGCAAGTTGCGCCAAGGCTTGAGTCTCTTCACTAACCAGATTAAAAATCTTCAGGTTTTTCTGGCGCTCAAACTGAGTCAGGTTCTGGGCAAGCCAGATATCTGCCGTGCGACCCCCGTAACTGTAAATACATACTTCGCCTGAACGTCCGCAGGCTTTGCGGATCAGCCGTTCGTCAGGCGTGCCGACATCGATCCACAAATCGATGACCCCCGTCAGATCTTTTTTCCAGATATCTGCTTCTTCATCGTTGGTGATCCCTTGTCCGAACTCCAGAAACTCCTGGGCATTCAGAGCAAAAGCCAGCAACCTTACCATCATGCGCTCATCAGTTTCGGACGGATGCCGCGCCAGTGTGATGCTGTGATCCTCATAATAATTCCTATCCATATCTGCAATCTGCAGTGCGGCTTTGAACACAGTTGCTTTAGTAGCCATGGCGCGTGTAAATCTCTTGATGAGCTGACAATAAACTTCCTGACGTGGATGATACCTTTTTTAAGTAGGGGACGGAGGGATCAAATTTTGATCCCTCCGTCCCCTACTTAAAAATTCAGGTTATACGTTCTGCGCAGAACGGCGATCGCAAGACGTTTTATGCGCTGTATCAGCAGCATATAGCGCGGGTCTACGCTGCATGCTGGTGCTGGGCGATATGCAGAAGGTGGAAGATGCTTGTCAGGAGATTTTTATCAAGGTCTGGCAGCGGCTGCATTTTGTAGAAGCAGAGGAAGTGGAAGCCACTGCCGACAATGCTCAGCCACTTGATCCCAAGGTTGTCGACGCAGAGGTGAGAGACTTGGAGAAGGCCATTCAGCGTTTGCTGGCGCGGATAGCACTTTTGTAGTCAGATGCAACGCTAGATGCGGCACAGCTGCTTGAGTTTGACGGGGTAAATGGTCAAATGGAGATTTATGTTCTCAACTCCATGTCGCCGCGTATCAATGGCAGCAGCGTCAGTGGCGCTATTGAAGTTCGGGGTAACTGAGGGCAGCGCACGCATGGACACTCTGTAAGGAGCGGTGTAGGCTTCGGACATCAAAACTGAAGCCTCTATACTCTTCCAGGAGAAAATCCGTGCGCAAACTCAAGCGATTGCCTGCAGCCATTGCCGCCCTGCTGATCAGTACCACCTCAACCCAGGCGCAACAAACCGACTGGGCAGCTATCGATGAAGAAACCCTGAGACATTTTCAGGCCATCGTGCGCATGGATACGGCGGATCCCCCAGGCGTTGAAAAGCCGCTGTCGGATTACCTGGTGTCTGTGCTGCAGCAGGAAGGCATTGAGGTTGAAGTGTTTTCCCTCGATCCCAATCGTCCCAACGTGGTTGCGCGTTTGCGTGGTAATGGCAGCAAACGCCCTTTGCTGATGATGGCGCATCAGGACACGGTGAATACCGACCCCAGCAAATGGGTGTTCCCACCTTATAGCGCTGAGCGTGATGGTGGCTGGATTTATGGCCGTGGCACGGTGGATGACAAAGATAATGTGGTTGCCAGTCTGATGACCATGTTGATGCTCAAACGTCAAGGCATTGAACTGGATCGTGATGTGATTTTTCTTGCTGAATCCGGTGAAGAAGGCGCAACACAGATTGGCATCCAGTTTATGACCGAGCAGCATTTTGATGCGATTGACGCAGAACACTGCATCGCAGAGGGCGGCAGTGTCGTGCGTCAAGGGGGGCAGGTGCATTATGCCGGCGTACAAACAGTTGAAAAGTTGCCGCGCGCAATTACCTTGACCAGCACGGGTATAGCCGGCCATGGCTCCGTGCCATTGGAAAGCAACGCATTGGTACACATGTCCAAGGCCATTGCTGCTGCTGCCGATTGGCAGCCACCGATTCGACTCAGTGATACCACCACATCGTATTTCTCCCGCATGGCAACGGTTTCTTCTCCTGAAGCGGCTGCGCGTTATCGCGCCATGCTGAACCCGGGTTCAGCGGAAGGCAGAGCGGCGCTGGCCTGGATGAAATCCAATGAGCCTCGCAATGCCGCTGTGCTATTCAGCACTATTTCACCAACCATCGTAAATGGCGGATATCGTGTGAATGTAATCCCGTCGGAAGTGACTGCCACCCTGGATGTGCGCTTATTACCGGATGAAGATCCCGAGCAGTTCATCAGCGCATTGCGTGAGGTCATTAATGATGACGGTATTGCCGTAAATTGGGCATCTCGAAATGCTCGACCTGGCGCCTCCACACCGTTGGATACCGACGCGTTCAGAGTGATTGAGCAGGTAATGCAAGAGGTTTATGGCGCTACTGTCATCCCGACCATGAGCACGGGTGCTACCGATATGGCTTATCTGCGTGCCAAAGGCATTAACTGCTATGGCATTGGTCCGGCGATCGACGCCGAAGATGCCCCATTAGGTTTTGGTGCACACAGTGACCAGGAGCGTATCATTGAGGCCGAGCTGTATCGGTTTGTGCGCGCAAACTTCGATATCGTTGAGCGGCTGGCTGGTGCCAATTGAGTTCACAGACCTGACATGTTTATCCAAGTTGAATACTGATATCGGGAAGCCATGATCATGAAAAAATCGCTATTGGCGCTTGCCGTCTTGTTGGCAATGGCCGGGTGCTCCGAGCCGGAAGCGCCGCAACAGTCGCAGGCCAGCAATGCGGCAGCATCTGCAGAATCACCGCAAACACTTGCACCACTCAGCGAAGAGACAACTGAGTCACAACAACTGACCGCCTGGCTAGATGAACAGTTCACGGAGGAATTGAGTTTCAGTCCGCAGCGTCGTACACGCCTAGGTGATAAAACCGACTACGACAAACTCGATGATGTGTCAGAGGCAGCCATGGATCGCGTGCTGGAGTGCCTAATTTCCTGATCAACTTCCATCGTGTTGATGACGCGTCAGATATGGACGCATACATCGGCGTGCTGCAGATCAGTTCCGGAATCGACTCACGCCTCCAACAGGCAATTGAAGCCGCAACAATTGTTGTGCTGCCTAAGATGCAGAGTGGTTAACTGTGCGGCTTTGCCCGCGCCGTCGCCACCGCCTGCAGGGGATCTTCCGGCCATGGATGCTTGGGATAACGTCCTCGCAAATCCTTGCGTACCTCAAAATAGCTGCTGGCCCAGAACCCAGCCAGATCGCGGGTGATCTGCACCGGTCGGCGCGCCGGTGACAACAAATGAATCAGCAGTGGCACACGTCCATCAACAATGGCAGGGGTGTGTGTCTGACCAAACATTTCCTGCAGTTTCACTGCCAATACGGGTTCAACGCTTGAGTAATCAATTCGGATGTCAGAGCCGCTAGGCACCCTTATATGTGTGGGTGCAAGTTTGGGCAGTGCTTGTTGCAGCTGCCAGTCGAGGCTTTCCAGTAGCAACTTTGCCAGCGGCAGACGCTCGATTTGGTCGAGGCGGTGCAGGCCACCAAGATGTGGACCCAGCCAGCGCTCAACGGTCATCAGCAACGCGGGTTCTGATACATCGGGCCAGGTGTTATCGGCGGACTGCCCCAACGTTTTGTGCAACAGGCGCAAACGGCCAAGCAGTTGCAGATCTTCCTCCGACCAGCTGAAGCTGCCACGCGCCTTCAGCGCGGCAACCAAGGCTTGCTGCACCAACTCTTTTGGTAGCCCTGCCGTGCCCTTGTTTTGAGCCCGGCGCTCCAGCACAAGCTCATAGTCGCCCAGTTTAAGCAGCCGCGTTTGTTCCGCGATCAGACGACCCAGTTTGTCGTCCCAGTAGGCGTGATCCTGCCATTGTTGTGAAGCGGGGAAGTGACTGGCGATAACGCCTGGGCTGATCGTTGCTGCTGAGAAAATCCGGGCCTGACTGGCCTGAGCATCAAGCTCAACCGCAATCATAAATTCTGCAGAAGCAAGTACGCTGGTTTCCGGTACTGAAGCTTGCCCGCCGCTGATAAGTTTAAATTGCCCGCCGCCTTGAGCGCGCGCCAGACGATCCGGGTAGGCGTTGAGCAGCAGATACCCGAGATCCTCATTCAAGGTGTGTTGATGAATATCCAGTGTGCAATCAAGGCGCTGCGCCCATTGTTTGGCCGCTTGCTGCCAGCGGTAGTGTTGCGGGTTTTCGCGTGCCCAGCTACTAGAACTGCTGCCAGAACNNTCACTGGCACCCGGTTGTTCCTCCAGCCAGGCGGCCAGCCAACATGCCAAGGGCCGGCGCTGCGGATGGTGACGTGCATGCTCCATCATTACAGCAAGGCGCGGATGTGTAGGCCAGCGCGCACTTTGATTTCCTAATGTGGTCAGTTTGTTATCGCTGTCAATCAGGCCCAACATGCGCAGCAACTGCCGTCCTGCCATCACGGCCGCGGCTGGCGGTATCTCAATCCACTTTAAAGATCCGGGTTCCCTAACCCCCCAGCGTGTCAGCTCAAACACCAGCTGCGACAAATCCGACTGCAGCATTTCCGGTTCGCGATGCGCGGCCAGCACCGCGTCTTCCGACCAGGCGCGATAACAAAAGCCCTCTGCCTCACGGCCAGCGCGGCCACGGCGCTGATCAGCGCTGGCACGATTGACCCGGCGCGTCTCCAGGCGACTCAGCCCAGTGCGTGGTTGATATACGGGCACGCGTTCGCGCCCGGCATCAATCACAATACGCACGCCCGGCACGGTGACACTGGATTCGGCAATGGCAGTGGATAGTATGATGCGGCGTCGACTGTCGGGCGCCGGTTTTAGTATTTGTTGTTGCGCCGCTAGCGGCATTTGTCCGTGCAGTGGGCACAGGTCGATGTCATCGCTCAAGCCTGATCGCAGCTGTTGCTCTAATCGTCTGATTTCCCCCTGACCAGGCAGAAACACTAGAATATGACCCTCATGGGCAGCCAGCGCTTCGCGCACGATACCCGCCAAATGAATCTCCGGGTACTCACGCGAATGCCCCGACTGTCCTGGACTCGCAGAACGGTAGTAGGTACTCACAGGCCAGTTACGCCCCGGGCAATCGATCAACGGCGTGTGTTCGCCCAGCACGGATAACAAGGCGTTGGTGTCGAGCGTGGCAGACATCACCAGGATTTTGAGATCGTTGCGCAATCCATGCTGGATATCCAGCGCCAGTGCTAAACCCGTATCAGCATCCAGGCTACGTTCGTGGAATTCATCAAAAATCAGCCCGGCGACACCCTGTAGTTCGGGGTCATCCTGCATCATGCGTGTCAGAATGCCTTGGGTCAGCACTTCGAGCTGGGTGGCGGCGCTCACGCGCGACTCGCCTCGCACACGATAACCCACGGTCTGACCGACGGACTGCCCGAGTTGTTCAGCCATAAAACTGGCGGCAAGACGGGCAGCAACCCTCCGGGGTTCAAGCAATAACCAGCGTTGGCCGGGCGGAGTATTTTCCAGCAGTGCCAGCGGCACCCGGGTAGTTTTACCGGCACCGGGCTGCGCCACCAGTAGGGCGCGGTTGTAGTTGTGCAACGCTGTCTGAATATCAGGCAGCACGGCATCGATGGGCAGTACGACGCTTGTCATCGGCCCTGCCCGCAAAACCGCGTCAGTTTAAATTTACCCTTAGAAACCAAAAGACTCACCCATTCCCAACAGGGTGGCAATACCGAGTGCTGCAAAAATTGCCGCCGCAATTTTGTGAATCAGACCAATTGGTAGTTTGTCAGCAAGCTTGTCACCTGCATACACGGCCGGCACATTGGCAATCATCATACCCAGCGTTGTGCCAACCACTACCCAGAACAGGCTTTGGTATTGAGCAGCCAACGCCACAGTTGCGATCTGGGTTTTGTCGCCGATTTCAGCAATAAAAAAGGTGACAAAGGTGGTGCCGAACACACCAAAGCGGGTGACGGTGGCCTTGGCATCATCGAGTTCGTCAGGCTTGAGCATCCATACAGCCATGGCGAGGAATGAAATACCCAACACCCAGCGCAGCGTTTCGGGTGCCATCATGGTGGTCAGCCAAGTGCCTAAAAAACCAGCAAAACCGTGGTTAGCCAAGGTCGCCAGTAATATGGCCAGAATTATCGGGGCGGGCTTTTTGTAACGGGCCGCCAGCAGAAATGCCAGCAGTTGTGTGCGGTCGCCAATTTCAGCAAGCGCGACCAAGCCAGTTGAGACCAAAAATGCATCCATCAAGAACTCTCCCCGGCCGATATACAATTGACCATACACACCCTAGCCAGCGCAGACGAATATGGTCAAAGGTCTTGCCAAGCCGCTTCCGCGATGCGTTCGGCGAAGGGGTGCCACAAAGCTTGCGATTGCGTCATGTAAAGTCCTTGTTTGATCTGATTTTTCTCAAGTTCTGCTAAAAGCGTTTTTCTGAGTGCTTAGCCGCGCTCATTAAACATGGCAATGCGGCCCCCGTCGACAACTAGGTCATGGCAGTTGATATAGCTGCCTTCTTGATGCAGGCGGTGCGCTGCAAAGATACGCGCAGTGGCCTCGCCGATACCGCTGGTGGCCCCGGTGATAATGACCACTTTGTCTTTAAGCCGGGCGGATTGGATATGAATGCTCATACAAACTCCTTTTGATTATTGTTGTTCAATGCGGGTTCAGTTTAAGGTCGAGGTTCTAGCGCTCAAGGCACAAAATATTATACTCCACCAAATCGTAAATAGAGCGCATGTGCGGGCCGCGTTCGGGAGCGGGGTTGCTGTCTTTGATCCGGCCGTGCTGAACTGCCAACTGGTCTGCAACTTGCATCCATGTCTTCCAGACCCGGTTGACAAGCAACCGCTAACGTTGCCATCAATTGGTAAATTCAACTTTAAAAACAGCAGGATGCTGGCCTGTTGTAGGCTCCAGGCAGTATGGACAAGCAGTATGGATGAACACGTATACAACACACAAGCCGGTACCCAGACCGCTACCGACTACCTGATTGCATCAAAACGGTGCGAAACCCAAGATCTTGAACACTTTATCGCGCTCGGTGAGCTGGTTGCCACCATCAGCAATCTGGTGCACAACCTGCAACGAGAGCGTGGTGCGTCCAATCTCTACCTTGCTTCAGGCGGCGTGCAGTTTGTGCGGGAGCGCCAGCAGTTGTGCTGTGCCACTGATGCTGCGGTAAATGCATTTTATTCGTGCTTGCAGCGGGTCGAGTCCTCGATCCATCGTGTGCAGGGCGGTATGCGCCTGTTTAGCCGCATTGCTCATTTGCTTCATAACTTAAAAGACCTCACTCGCGTGAGGGAGCAGATTGTTTACCGCAGTGTGGCACTCGAACAGGCGACACAACATTACAACAACCTGGTTCAGAGTTTGCTGGCCATTGTTTTTGAAACAGCGGACGCAGCCATCGATCCTACGATTTCTGCCAGTCTGGTGGCGCTCTTTAATTTTATGCAAGGCAAAGAACTGGCTGGGCAGGAGCGGGCAGCCGGCGCCAGTGGTTTCGCTCGCGGATATTTTGACGACGGCCACATAGAGCACATCAATCACCTGATGGATGGACAGCAGCGGTGCCTAGAAGTATTTGAAAATTTTGCAGACCTTGAATGTGCCCAGCGCTGGGTCGACTACCAAGCTCAACTTCCGGTGACTGAAATTGAACAACTGCGTGTGCAGATGACACAAAAGCGCGCGGGAGATTCGTGGGCGGGTGTCAACGGACGACCGCGCATCAAAGCTGATCCTGAATTGGCCAATCGTTGGTTTTTGCTGACAACAAGTCGTATCGATGCGATGAAAGAGGTGGAAGAAGGACTGTCTGAACGTCTAAGGGAGTTGTGTAAAGCGCGGTTAAATGAGGCGCATGACCAACTGAAACATCATAAGACACTGATAGCGTTGCTTGAGCAAGGAGCTGAACTGCCATCGTTGTCGCCCTTGCAATCAGCGTCTGTGCATCACAGCCATGTGTTGGCCGACAAGCCAGCAGGGCGCACTCTGATGGAGTTGCTGCAGTTTCAGGCCCAGCGTCTGCAGCAAATGAGTGAAGAACTCAATGCTGCTAAAACCGCCTTAGACGAACGAAAATTGATCGAACGTGCCAAGTTGCTGCTTATGAAGCACCGCTCACTTTCTGAAGAGCAGGCGCATCGACTGATGAGGCAAATGGCAATGAACCAGAGCCGCCGCCTGGCAGAGATTGCGCGCTCCGTGCTTGAGATGGCGGATGTTTGGGGCTGATGTGCTCTAACTTACGTTGCTTTTCGTACAGAAAGCGTAATACCTCCTGACGATAGTGGTTGTAACGTGGACTGTCGGCTAATGCAATGCGGTCACGTGGGCAAGGTAGATCAATCGATAAAATCTCCCCGATACTTGCGCTTGGGCCATTGGTCATCATCACAATTCGATCTGACAACAAGACCGCTTCATCCACATCATGTGTAATCATCATCACCGTATTTTTCAGGCTGCTGTGAATGCGCATCACTTCGTCTTGCAGGTGCGCGCGTGTCAGGGCGTCCAGTGCACCAAATGGCTCGTCCAGCAACAGTACTTTGGGTTGCATGGCCAACGCACGTGCGATACCAACACGTTGCTTCATGCCGCCGGAAATTTCCGATGGCCGTTTGTGCAAGGCATGTAGCATATTTACCAGCTCAAGATTATAGAGAACCCATTCATGTCTCTCGGCGGACGTTTTGCTTCTGCCGGCCACTTTGTTTACCGCAAGCGCCACATTTTCATAAACAGTCAGCCACGGCAGCAGCGAGTGATTCTGGAACACCAGTGCGCGATCCGGACCGGGTGCGTTCACCTCCTTGCGATCAAGAATGACTACCCCTGAGGACTGCTCAATCAAACCGGCAACAATATTTAGCACAGTTGATTTGCCACAGCCGGAATGGCCAATAATTGATATGTATTCTCCCTGATCGATGTGCAAATTGATGTTGCTCAGTACGTGTGATCGTACACTGCCTTTCTCGAAGGTCTTCTCTACATTTTCAATTGAAAGATAATGTGAGCTCATAACAGTTTCTCCTTGTGTTAAGACTGGGTGACTACAGCGTGTGTTCAGGACGCTGAAGTGCCGCGTGTCACTAGGTTTCCGAGCATGGCTACTAACCTGTCGAGAAAGAATCCAACCAATCCCACGTACACCAATGCCAGAATGATGTCGCTGATCAGCGACGCGTTCCAGGCATCCCAGATAAAAAACCCGATCCCTACGCCGCCAATCAGCATTTCTGCAGCCACAATTGCTAACCAGGACAGACCCACACCAATTCTCAATCCTGAGAAGATATAGGGTGCCGCAGCGGGCAGCATTATTTTGTAGAAATATTCAAGACCGTTCAGCCTCAGAACTCGCGCCACATTGCGGTAGTCTTCCGGAATATTCCGGATTCCCACTGAGGTGTTGATAATAATCGGCCAGATTGCTGTGATAAAAATTACAAAAATTGCCGATGGGTTGCTGTCCTGAAATCCTGCCAAAGAAATAGGTAACCACGCCAACGGCGGCACAGTACGCAGCACTTGGAAAACAGGATCCAGGCCACGCATTGCCCAGCTTGACTGGCCGACTAACACACCTAATGCAACGCCAACAATCACTGCAAAACTGTAACCGACTGCGACACGCTCAAGGCTGGCCAGAATCTGCCAGCCCATGCCAACATCATTACCACCGTTGTCGTAGAATGGGTCCAGAATGAGTTCCCAGGTTTCACTGATCACTTGACTGGGTGGCGGCAGTGTTGCACCCGTCCCTGAACACAACAGCTCCCACACGCCCAGCAACAAACACAGGATCACCAGCGGTGGCAGAAAGTTCTGAAGCAGATATGCTCTGATTCGCGGCCAGATTGAGCGGCCATGATTCATGCTCAGGCGATTCAGCGCACTCACATTTTCTGTGGTAGTAGTTGACAGAGTTTTCATAACATTACTCCAGGTGTTTTAGGCCATTCGCTTGATCACGAGGCTGTCCAGATACGTTTGCGGGTGCTCAGGATCAAACTCAGTGCCATCAAAAAAAGTTTCGATTCCGCGTGAGGTACTGGACGGAATCTGTGCGCTACTCACGCCAAGCTCCACCGCAGCCTGTCGCCACAGTTCTTCGCGATTCACTTTATCAACCAGAGCGGCAGTATCGGTGGCTGCAGGCAGATAGCCCCATCGAATATTTTCCGTCAGGAACCATTTGTCATGGCTCTTGAATGGATAGGAGGCATGGTCATCCCAGAAACGCATCTTGTGCGGACTATTGCTGACAACACGACCAGTGCCGTAGTCATAGTGGCCACGCATACGATCAAGCAGATCACCTACAGGCGCATTAATCCATCGGCGACGTGCACAGATCTCCGCAACCTCCGCGCTGTTCTCGGGTTGGTCACAATAAATCTGTGCCTCCAGAATTGCTTTGAGTAGTGCTTTGCTTGCATTGGGATTCTGATCTACATATTCCGCACGCATTGCGAAGGCTTTCTCCGGATGGTTGTGCCAGATTTCGCCAGTTGTCACTGCGGTGTAACCAATCTTCTGGTTGATCAGCTGAGCATTCCAGGGTGCTCCAACACAAAAGGTGTCCATGCTGCCAACTTTCATGTTGGCCACCATTTGTGGCGGTGGCACAGTGATGGTTGCAATATCGCTGTCAGGATTGATGCCACCGGCCGCCAGCCAATAGCGCATCCACAAATCGTGGGTCCCGCCAGGGAAAGTCATCGCCGCACGGACGTCTGCACCACCGGCACGTTTGGCAGCAATAGCCTTTGCAAACTCAGTAGTGTCAGTACCCACTTTAAGATCCAGATACTCGTTGGCAACAGAGATGCCTTGCCCGGACACATTCAACCGGCCGAGTATGTACATCGGCGTTGGAATGTTGTTCGTAGTAATTGCCCCGATGGTCATCAGGTATGGCATGGGCGAAAGGATATGTGCGCCATCGATTCCGTTGCGGGCGGAACCCAGCACCAGATTGTCACGAGTAGTACCCCAAGAGGATTGTTTCTCAACACTGACGTCGGTCATGCCGTGTTTGGCAAAGAAGCCTTTTTCAACGGCCACAAACAAAGGTGCTGCATCTGTCAGCGCAATAAAACCTAGCTTGGCACTGCGTGTTTCCAAGCCGTCGCTAGCGCTGAAGGCACGATTGGATATGCCCGGCACCAGGCCCCCGCTCAATGCTGCAATACCGGCAAGTCTTCCAGCGGTTTTAAGAAAATCCCGGCGTTTGAGCACAGCACCCTGCTCTTGCGGGCTGGCCGGTTTAAAGTGTGAGTCCTTGCATGTGGCCATGGTAAATCCTCCGGATTGCTCAAAAAAAAAGCGCCCACTCACGGCTCGGAATAAGTTCCAGATCGCGAAGTGGACGCCATTGCCCTAAAGATCGTTCTGAGGCCCATCATTGAGTCAGAACTAATCGGTTCATCAGCGGAAATGCATGATCTGTGCCAGTCATCCAAAATGGATCGTCAGAATCGTGCAAGACGCTATACCTGGCGGGACAAAGGCGTCTGTTTACAAGAGCGCGCAGACACCACAAGAATGATGCAGCAAAGACGATTTGCGCTTTATTTCGGTGCGTCGCGCACAAAAAGAAGGCACAAATTAGGGGTGGTTTCTAACTAAGATGCGTAAATTGACTGAGGCAATGGGCATTCTCTGGTGTGGCACAAGATTTGCTTTGAGCCTTACAAGAGCTGAAAGCCCTCCGTATCGCCATCTTGCAAAATTGGCTGCTTAATACGCGTGGGCTAGCAGCGCGCAAAATTGACCATCACCAATGAAGGTGCCGGTCAGCACAGAAAACAGGCAGTCAGGGCAAAGGCGCTCACCACACGATGACATCGTGCAGGTAGCGCTTTTTTATTGGCTGTCTGGCAGGTTCCCAAGGAGAGACAGATGGAAAAACTACAACTGCTGATCGTCGGAAACGGCATGGTAGGACAGCGTCTATTAGAAGAGCTGTCATGCATGCCACATGCGTACAACATTACCGTATTCTGCGAAGAAAGCCGCGCGGCCTATGACCGAGTACACCTGAGCAGCTATTTTTCCGGTGCGGGCGCTGATGAGCTATCGCTGGTTTCCCCAGCATTTTTTGAGCAGAATGATATTCGTTTCCTGCGTGAAGAAGCCGTGCAGTCCATCGACTGCCTGCGAAAAACTGCGTTTGGTACACGCGGCACCATCATCAAATACGACACACTGGTATTGGCGACAGGCTCTTACCCATTTGTTCCACCCATTCCAGGGCATGACCGTGTGGGCTGCCATGTCTATCGGACATTGGATGATCTGGATGCAATCCGTCGTGATGCCGCCAATTGTCGGACTGGTGTTGTGATTGGAGGGGGTCTGTTGGGACTGGAAGCGGCCAAAGCATTATCGGATCTCGGTTTGCAAACGCATGTGGTGGAGTTCGCGTCGCAATTGATGGCTGTGCAACTGGATGAGCAGGGCGGTGCCATTCTGCGCAAGAAAATTACTGCGCTGGGCGTACAGGTTCATACCAGTAAGTCCACTCAAAAAATTATTGATGGTGATCAACAGCGTCACAAACTGGTGTTTGCAGATGGTGAGCTGGAAGCGGATCTGATTCTGTTCTCGGCAGGCATTCGCCCGCGTGATGCCGTGGCGCGTGATGCCGGTCTGGCGGTTGGTGAGCGCGGTGGTGTTATTGTTAATGACCGTCTGCAGACTTCTGATCCTGATATCTACGCCATTGGTGAAGTAGCCTTGTGGCAGAACAAAATATTTGGACTGGTGGCGCCTGGTTATGACATGGCGCGCAAACTGGCAGCTCACCTGTGCCAGCAAAGCGGTGAAACATTCACTGGCGCGGATATGAGCACTAAACTGAAACTGATGGGTGTTGAAGTCGGCTCCATTGGTGATGCGCATGCACGTACTCCGGGCGCCCGAACCTGCGTGTATGAAGATGGCATAAAAGGCGTCTATAAAAAGCTGATCGTCAGTG
>DITX01000130.1 GCA_002422225.1 Gammaproteobacteria bacterium UBA6173 | reverse complement strand
CCGATGTCACGAGATTTAAAACATGATCAAGTTGTTCACTGACACTCCGCATAAACTGTTCATTCGACCGCTTAATGTGTGCTTGTTGGTAGCCGTTGTTTTTGTGGGTGCCTGCAGTTGGAAGAGCGTCTGACCGGTCAAGTAACCGCACGCAATCAAACCGTTATCTAAGGACACTATTCGTGGGCAAGTTGCTGTTGCCCAAGCTGATCTTGATCTGCGCAAAGCGCAGCTACGACAATCAGAGTCGCAACTTCAAGAACGGCAGATGGAACTCGATCGCACCATCGTGCGTGCGCCGACCAGCGGAACCATTGGTTTGCGCAATGCCGAACGCGGGCAGATTGCCGGCCCCAATTCACAGCTGTTCCTGATTGGTGACCTCGCGCAGCTGCAAGTCGAGATTCTGCTTACCGAACGCAACCTGAGTTACATCCGCCAGGGCATGCCGGTTGATTTGTTGCCCGCTATTGAAATGCCTGAGCTATCCGTGCAGGTCAGTTATCCCAATGTTGGCCCGGAAGAAATCGAGTTGCTTATCACCGAGCCACTGGAGAACGCGCTGTCCGTCGTGCCTGATGTTGAGCGCATGACCTCGTTTTCGCGCGAAGGCAACGCCTCGGTGTCGCTGCGTTTTGCCCAAGGCGTCGACATCGACGTAATCAGTAATGATGTGCGCGAAGCCCTGGATCGCGTGCGTCGCTCTATACCTGATGAAGCCGATGCCCCGCGCATCAACCGCGAAATACGTGTGGAAGTCAGCCGCGACCGACTGTTGGCCAGCGGGCTGACCATGAACGATATCAGTGCGGCTATCGGGCGCGAGAACACCACATTGCCCGGCGGCAACGTGCAGCGCGGTCTCAGTGATTTGTATGTGCGCTCACGCTGCGAGCATGACAACGTGTAGGAAGTGCGTGACACGGTAATCCGTACCGTCAACGGTGTACCGATTCGTGTCGCAGACTTGGCGGAAGTATCGCTGGATAGGCGCGATATTGGTCGCTTTGTCGAAATCAACGAGACCCCGATGTTGCGACTGGGTATCCGTAAACAGTCTGGTGCCAACACAGTGGCTGTGGCGCAAGAGATTCGCCGCGAGGCCGAACGCCCTGATATCAACATGATTGTGATTCAGGATCAAAGCCAGTTTATCCAGCAGTCCATTGACAGTGTGCGTAACTCCGCATTATGGGGCGGCCTGTTGACCGTTATTGTACTGATGGCGTTTTTCCGCAATGGCTCCATCACCATGGTGGTCGCGTGGTGGTGGTCGTGGGTACTATGGTGTTGCTGGCTGCATCGCTGTTTGGCACGCGCTACCTGTCCTACGAATTGAGCCCTCAGCCGCAGGCCGACAGTATTCGTATTCGTATGAGCATGGATCAAGGCACCAATATTGCCATCCTGCACTCCTACCTGATGGAAATGGATACCGTGGTGCAGTCCATTCTGCCACCTCAGGATGTCTTGCATTACCTGCGTGATGTGTCAAACGGCAGCGAAGAAATCGAAATACAACTGGTGCCCCAAGGTGAGCGCAGCATGAACGCGGACGCCTTGGCTGATTTTTTACGTGCGCGCGTTCAGCAGGCGATTCCCGGTATGCGTGTGCAGGTGCGTGCGCAGTCTGGCATGGGCTTTATGAACCGCATGATGGGGTCCAGCGGCGGCGACGATGCGGTACAGATCGAGTTGCGTGGTTATGATCTGGATCAGGCGGTACAAGTGGCGCAAGCCGTGCAGCAGCGGGTTGAGTTGATCCCCGGCATCGCCGACGTCAACTTGAGTCGCCTGGAAGGGCGCCCCGAACAGAATATCCGTTTTGATCGCGAGCGTATGGCCAGTCTCGGCATCAGTGTCGCAGATGTCAGCCGCGCCGTGCAGGCCAGTATTGGTGGATCGCGTGCCGGGGTATTCCGCGATCGTGGTGAGGAAATTGATATTGTGATGCGTCTGCGTCAGGAAGACCGCCTGAACGTGCAGGACATTGACAATATTTCCATTCGCGCCTCAAACGGCCAGGTGGTGCCTTTGTCGTCGCTGGTGACCAGCAGTTATGACCGCGGCCCGACCGACATTCGTCGTATCGACGGGCAACGCGTCACTTTTATTAACGCCAATCTGCAAAGCGGTGTTGCCCTCGGTGATGCGGTTGATCGTATTCGTGCCGATCTGGCGTTGATGCCACTGCCTGACGGTTTCTCGCTGGTGTACGGCGGGCAATATGAAGAGCAGCAAAAGGCCCAGCGTGATTTTGTGATGGCCATTGTGATGGCGCTGGTGTTGATTTACATGGTGATGGCCGCGCAGTTTGAGCGCTACCTTGACCCGCTGATTGTGATGTTCTCAGTGCCACTGGCGATTGTGGGCGTAGTGCCCATGTTGCTGGCCACCGGTACCACGCTGAACATGCAGAGTTTTATGGGGTTGATCATGTTGATTGGTATTGTGGTTAACAATGCCATTCTGCTGGTGGATTACATCAACATGATGCGCCGCGAGGAAGGCATGGATCTGGTGCCCGCGGTTATCAAAGCTGGCAAGCTCCGCATGCGTCCCATCCTGATGACCACGCTGACCACCGTGCTGGCCCCAATGCCCATGGCCATGGGCATTGGGGCCAGCGCCGAATTGCAGGCATCGCTGGGTCGCGTGGTGATTGGTGGTTTGCTGGCTTCGACACTGATTACACTGGTGTTTATCCCGGTGGTATATGTCGGTGCGTACACCGTGCGAAGCTGGATTACCGACCGCATTACCGGTCGCCGTTCAGTTAAGCTTGCGCATCGTCCTCAGTCGTAGTTGAGGAGGGTGCTTTGCGTTTGTAAATTATCAAAATCACACTGCCCAGTATGCAGGCCGCTGACAGGACGACAATTGCAGCTTGGTCGGCGTTTCTGATGCCAAGCAAAAATGAAAGCATGATGATTGAAGTAAGTACAAGATTGTTTTTCATGCGTGTTGTCATTTGATCTCATCCTTTGATCAATAAAACTGTTAGCAGACGCTCAAGTCTAACCTTCCCAGAGGATTTACCCCAAGTGGTTCATCACGAATTGGAATGATTCACCGCTGGTTAACTCATGTCCGCATAAAAAGGTAATAAATGACCTTTTATTGTTGAGTAAGGGGTTTAATAGGCCTAATATGTCCTCTAAATAAGCAGGCCAATATCAACTTGGTTCATTCAGTGTGAGCTGGTATATAAATGGCTGTAATTAGCCTCTTATATTGGCTTTATTCACTTAAAAGGCTTTTTATGGCCTCTAAAATAGATTTTAAAGTGGCTCCGCCCGATACCGTGCTGCGAGAAATCGGCGCGCGGGTTGCCTCAGCTCGCCTGCAGCAAAACATCACACAGGCAGAACTGGCGGAAAAATCCGGGATTGCCGTTCGAACCCTGCGTCGCCTTGAGGCCGGACAAGGTGGCTCGATTGATACCTTGATTCGTTTACTGCAGGCGCTGGGTCAGGCGGATTTACTGGATGTCATGCTGCCACAGGCCGGTATCAGCCCAATGCAGGCCATCAGGACCTCAGGCCGCCACCCTACTCCACGCAGCCGGGCTAGAAAAAAAGCCATCAAAGCCACCTCATCATGGTCCTGGGATAAGCAGGAGACGCCCTGATGAGCGCCGAAGTGAGGCTCTGGGGCAGAACCATCGGTGCGGTCATCTGGGATGTTCAGCGTGAAATTGGCGTTTTTGAGTACGATGCCTCCTTCATGCGCTCGGGCATTGAGGTCAGCCCGATGACCATGCCGCTGCGGCAGGCTATTTATCAGTTCCCGCAGTTGCGCGGCAGTTTCTCCAACTTGCCGGGGCTGCTTGCCGACAGTCTGCCGGATAAGTTTGGTAACCGGCTGATCGATGCCTGGCTGGCCAGCCAGGGCCGAAAACCAGACAGCATGAATCCGGTGGAGCGACTGTGCTATATCGGCCGTCGCGGTATGGGAGCGCTGGAATTTGAGCCGACAACAGGCCTTGCTGCTGTGGAATCCCCGTACGGGCGAATTTCGCTCCGGCCAGCTAAGTGGCCCGGCAGGCTTTGAGCACTGGCTGTTAAAATTTGATGGCGTCAATAACAACAGGGACCGGGAGCTGGCTGATCCGCTGGGTTTCGGGCGACTGGAATATGCTTATCATTTGATGGCTAAAAATGCTGGCATCGACATGACCACGTGTCGGCTGTTTGAAGAAGGTGGCAGGGCGCACTTTATGACTCGACGCTTTGATCGCACCGACACAGGCAAAAGCTCCACATGCTATCTCTGGGCGCCCTGTGTCATTATGACTACAACGACCCTGGCAGCTATAGCTACGAGCAGGCCATGCAGGCCATCCTGCAAATTTGCGAGAATCCCATCAAGGACGCGGAGCAACAACTCTTAAGGGCCGCACTCAACGTGATCGCCAGAAATCAGGATAATCATGTCAAAAACATTGCATTCCTGATGAATCCACAAGGGCAGTGGCGCCTATCGCCGGCATTTGATGTGGCTTACTCCTACAATCCCGATGGAGAATTTACCGCGCAGCACCAGATGAGCATTAACGGCAAGCGCGATGATTTTCAGCTTGAGGATTTACTGGCGCTGGCCAAGGCTGGCGCAATCAAGCCGCGCAGGGCCAGAACCTTGATCGATCAGGTATGTCTCAG
This sequence comes from Gammaproteobacteria bacterium UBA6173, assembly GCA_002422225.1. GTDB lineage: Bacteria > Pseudomonadota > Gammaproteobacteria > Pseudomonadales > Pseudohongiellaceae > Pseudohongiella. The sequence continues at coordinate 1,595 of DITX01000130.1, read as the reverse complement.
TGTTGCGTTGGCCCGAGTATGTGGATGCTGCCAGAGTCGACAGGCACATGGCCGATAGCGTGCGCAGCGTGCACCGATTGTCACAGACTCAGCAATCCTGAAAGTTCGCGCCAGGGTGCCAACCCTGTGCTTTTGTTACAGACGCCTCTGAGTTCTGTAAAGCGTACGTGTAAGCATGTTCACGACAGCCTGATTGTTGCGGTTTAGCCTTGTAAAAAATCTTGATAAAACTTTAGCTGGCGGTTCATTGCCGGCGATATTGAGACTTTTGGATATTTCAATTAATCGAATTGGTTCTGGCAACGAAGATCCGTCCTCTGCAAACATGAGTATTAAATAAATAAACAGACAATCTCGTGAGGGAAGATTGTTGTTGCTCTCGTTCTCCCACGCATTAATTGTCCTCTGTGACACGTCTAAAATTCCAGCCAGTGTTTTGACATCCAGTCCCAATGCCTGTCTGGCTTTTCTAATCCATCTTGATTGAAGCGGTTTGGCAATCTTCAACTTGTTCGAAATACTATCCATGTAGACCTCAGTCAGTGCCGCGCAGTAAAAATTAACTTACAGGCATGTAGTTCCGTTCAATACCAAACGATGCATTTGTATTGGTATCCAATCCAATTTCGATATCTAACAAAAATAATTTGAGTGGTAAATAACTTGTTGGTTTTATTGCCGGGAATGTGACGTGTTACTCAAAATTTATACGGATTGGGGGCGGGAAATGGAAGCTGGTTACAAAACACAGAGCTATGCCAGAAATTTATTGAAATTCTTCCTGCTGATGATTCATGTGTTGATTTGGAATTTTTTTTCTACAGTAACATTAGTGCACGCACAGAGTTCAACAGGTGGTGGATCTTCATCATGCTCGGCCTATCCACCAGCTCCAGCAAATGCTTTGTCCCTCGGAGTAGGTACTCATACATTTGCAATCACTGGTTCTACAGTTGGGAGTGGCTGGGGAACCCATCAATACACCCATGACAGTTCGATCGCTGCAATGGCGGTTCATGCAGGGATTGTCAGCGATAATCAATCAGCAATTATTGAGGTGCATCGAACTGACGGATTAAGCAGTTACGATGGCGCAACACTCAATGGAGTATCTACTTCGAGCTACGGCAGTTGGCACGGCACTTATTCTCTGGCTCTTGTGAGTCTTTGTGGCGGTTCGGCGCCTTCAGCGCCAGGGGTGCCTTCTGGATTACTGGCTTCCAACAACAGCCCAATTGTGGGTCAAAACTTTGTTTTGACCTGGAATTCAGTGCCAGAAGCAACCAGTTATGTACTCTTTCAGAACGGAAGTCCTACAACACTTTATGTGCCATCCCATACCATCTATGCGGCAGAGCAAGGTGTCTTTCAGTATGCGGTTAGCGCTTGCAATAGCTCAGGTTGCAGTGCGCTTGGCAGCAGTTTGAGTTTATCAATTACTCATGGTGGTGGAGGCTCGTCTTTGTGTACGACCTATTCAACAGCACCTGACAATGCGATATCGTTGGCTTTAGGTACTCATTCATTTGTTGTTACGGGTATGACAGCGGGGGCCGGCTGGGGTACGAGTTATTACACTCACGACAGCTCGATTG
>DITX01000066.1:5529-9508 GCA_002422225.1 Gammaproteobacteria bacterium UBA6173 | reverse complement strand
CAGCCAATGCTATTTATCGAAACCAGTGTATTCACCAGACGTGTTACTGAGCTGATGGATGATGATAGTTACCGTGACTTACAGGAAACACTCACTGGCAACCCTAGTATCGGTGCAGTGATTGCAGGAAGATTTAACAACTGAACAGAAAAAGCTGTTAATGCAAATCGTGGAACGGTGGACACATGAACAAAGTTGAATTTAATGAGTTGTTATCCAGCGTTCAGGAAATGGACGCCATCCTAAAAGGCGATAAAGTCGCCTCACGCACAACACAATTTGCCGAACCTGAGATCATCGCCATTCGGAAAAAAGCAGGTTTAACTCAAAGTCAGTTTGCAGCGCTGATCGGGGTAAGCCAACGCACGCTGGAGAACTGGGAGCAAGGTCGCCGACGGCCCACGGGGCCTGCCAATGTTTTGCTACGGATTTTTGATGCTGATCCTGTACAGACCGTGAAAATTTTGCATCAGTGATTTGTTGGCCAAGTTCATCATCGGCCGCTCGTGCCACACAATTGGCAGCAAGAAGTTAACCCCCACTACCCACGTGACTATAAAGACAGGTATAAACAGAGGGTTTGGACAAATGGATAAATTTTCGTCGTTGCTGTCGCAAAATTTTGACACCAACCTGCCAGAGAACTTTGACAAAAGTGCATCTTACTACCGCAAGATGGACTTTCTTGAGTACGTATCTACAGACACCACGGTGATTGCGGAGCGTGTCGATGGCTTCTTAACGGTGCTATTGGATGCTGATGATCGACACCTGATTGGATTTCAGCTCAAAGGATTTGGTTATGTTTTCAAAACGCATATACAACCAGCAATGAAATTGCAACCGCAGCACTTTGACCCAATCATTTTTGCTTTGACGCGTTTTTTTACCGACGTCGGCAATGCATTGACCGCAGATGACATTAGAAACACTGATCAGCGGGAAGAAGCCTACAAACAAGTGGTGGAACTTGCACAGCGCGACCAAGTTGCACTGTCACCGGATTTCCAGTTGGCTGCATAACAAAATTGGGGACGGAGAGATCATTTTTTGATCTCTCCGTCCCCTTCTAGGCCTNNGATTCCTAGCCGATCGCCGTCCAATCCTCAATCGGCAGATTGCCAGGCAGACGCGCAAAGGCGCGGTCACGGGTCACCAGTATGGCGTCCTCTGCGCGGGCGTGCGCGGCTATCATCATGTCCAAAGGGGCCAGCGATATACCGGCGGCTTCACTGGCAGCACGCAGATTCCCATAGGATTCTGCAGCTTCTGAGGTCCAGGGCAGAATTTCAACACGAATAAGAAACTCACCCACGCGCTGAGCCAGTCCCANNGATGCTTTCCATCGGCAACCCCGCCAGACGTTCCCGCACACGTGGGATGTCGCCCTTGATGATATGGCTGGCGATATTGGTGTCGAGCAGATAACGCATCACGCTGGCGTGTCCTCGAACGGGTCTCGGGTATGGGCGCCCTGATTGCGGTCGGTATCGCTCATGAAGTCCGCCGGCACATCGGTAGTGGTATCAAGCGCGAAGAAATCATTCCAGGACGAAGGGCGCCGGGAAAGAATCACATCGCCAGTGTGCGGGTCGCGACGGATAAAGACCTCCGTGCCTTCGAAGCGGTATTGCATCGGCAGGCGGACTGCCTGACTTCGTCCTGTGATAAAGAGTTTGGCGGTGTCTGTCATGGGAATCTCCTGACCAAATAGGTATCACAGTATCTATCAGCACGAATTTGATATCAAGATACACAAGGGGGCCTTGGGGGACGTTCCGCCTTCGTCCCCTATCGCCGCTATCGCCGCCCTACCGCCGTTAATGAAGACAGCACTTTTTAAACTTCTTTCCGCTGCCACAGGGGCATGGATCATTCCGACCTGCTTTCTGTGCAGCCATCACAGGCTCACGAGTTGGGGGTTTGGCAGGTAGGGGTCGAAAGAAAGCCTTATGGATACGCCGCACGTTAGCGGTGATCTTGCGTTGCTGCTGCCGTACTTCGTCATCGCTCATGTTTTTTAATGCCGCATAGCCCTCTGCGGTAATAAACAGCCTGATCGGCTCAATCAGCGAGATGAGTTTATCCATCTGTGACGGGGGCATCTCACCCCAGGCAGACAGTCCACGCGCAAAACCTTCGCACCAATCCTCCACAATCAGTGACTCGCTGCCATCCGCTTTTTTGCCCTCCAAAAACAATGGCTTGAAGTTGCCGTCATAAAAGTATTGCATGACCTGATTGTAATAATTCATCAGTGCAGAGACGACGACTCTGAACTCATCTTCAGATTCCCACTCAGGCATCTGCGACTGACCACCCCAGATCTTTGCCATCCACTGCGACGGCGCGATCATCTGCGGTGCACAGGCCAGTGCAGCAAAAAAACCATCCAACTCAGACACACCCGATATGGAACTGTCGTTAGCATAGTAGGAAAGAAATTTTTCGAGCACATCAACACTGTCAGACGCATCAATAGCATCTGAATCAAACACAACACCGCTGTCGGCCAACTCTTCATCTCTGGGTGAATAATCGGGCTTGGGCGTTTCGCGTGCATCGCGCAACCCCAGCTCAATTTCCACATCCTCGATATCCCCCGCGCAGCTGATGTCGACGACTTTGCGACGATACATCTCCCGAATCGCATCGATGCACTCAACCGCCTGCAGATCCAGCAAATTCGCCACTAACAGGCCGTTCAGGGTGCGCTGTTGTGCAGACGGTGCCGCCAGATAATCCCGAAACACATCCAACACCTGCGCGCGGCTTGCGGGGTGCTGCAATGCCACCTGCGTCAGGGCATCCATCGCCAGCACCAGAACGAACTGCTCCTGCGCGGGTTGCTGCCATCGCCGCGCCAATGCCGGAATCGCGGCCGGCCCTATCATGCCAAAAACCAGACACAGCTCACTCAGCGCAAAATCGTCCTCGCACAGACGGGGAAATAAACGAATCAGTGGCCGAACTGCCGTGGGATTGCGTAACTGACCCAGCACTCGCCAGGCATGCAGCGGCGCCCAGACTTGAGGATCGTGTTCATCAAACTCATCATATCGAGGATCAGCGACCATCATCAGGAGTTCAGGCACGTCCTGATCGGTAAAACCGTAAAGCTTCAGGTAATCGGGCCAGTGATCCTGGTACACGGAATCTGGCGCGCCCAGCGTCACTAATGACTGGCAACGAGGAGATAAAGCAGGCATAAAAAATCTCGGCACTGATTGAAGACCTGAGAGTATATCGCACTTGCCACAGTTGATCTTTAGGTGCGGGCATTGAGGATGTTTTCAATCAATCAAAAATAGGGGACGGAGGGATCATTTTTTGATCCCTCCGTCCCCTGCTACTAATCTTTACTTATTGTATCTCAAGGGCTACATTTAGCGCTACAAACGCCACATTTGACGCCTAAGGGCCACAATGACTACGCTAGCTGATATTGCAGAAATGCTAAAAAATGCCAGATCGGAGGCAGCATTAAGCCAAGAAGAGATCGCGCAACGCGCTGGCGTTTCACGGTCTACGGTCGCCCGCATGGAAAATCTTGCCCGGGGTGATATGAGTGTCTCCGCTCTGCTGCGCTTGTTTGAGTCTGCAGGATACGATCTGAAACTGGTCAAGGCAGGACATCAACGAACCCTTGATGACATATTGGCCGAACAGCGCAGTGGTGAAAGCTGATGCGACTGCAAGTGCATGTGAGCGGAAAGCACATCGCGTATCTTTACCGAGAGCGCGACGAATATGTTCTCCGCTACTTGTCAGATGCCAGCACTACCGATTTTGTGAGTCTGACGATGCCCGTGCGTGAGCAGGCATGGCGATGGCCTCGGGATTTACATCCTTTCTTCCGCCAGAATCTTCCCGAAGGTTACCTGCTAAGTGTTATCCGGGAAGAATTTGGCTCCCTCATGGATGGCACCGACCTCTCATTACTCGCCGTTGTTGGCGGACGTGGTATTGGTCGGGTAAC
>DITX01000066.1:4379-5471 GCA_002422225.1 Gammaproteobacteria bacterium UBA6173 | reverse complement strand
CAATTTGCCCAGCTGGTCCGCCGCTACGCGCGCTCGGCTGTGTCGGGTGTCATACCAAAGTTTGTTGCGCCGGACGCCGAGGTCGGCGATGCCACCGTTACTGCGGCCAAACCAACCTTGCGCACCAACCGGTTTATCATAAAGGGGTCTGGTGAAAACACACCGCACCTTGGGTTTAATGAGTTATTTAGCATGCGCGTGCTGGAGCGGCTGGAGGTCGTCCCGGTCGCCAAAACCCGGATGTCTGACGATGGCAATGTGTTACTGGTAGAGCGGTTTGATGTGAATGATGCCGGTGAGCCTGACCATGGTTTTGAAGATACCTGCAGCCTATTGGGATTGCCGCCACACGAAAAATATGCAACCACAACAGAACGGGTGCTCAACGCTGCCCGAGCGTATATATCGAGCGCCGACCTGCGCAAGCAGCTGGAACACTTTGGCTGGCAGATATTAACCAACTACGTGATCCGTAACGCCGATTGTCACTCGAAAAATCTGGCACTCTACTATCGGACATTGGCAGATGTGCGCTTTACGCCGGTATATGATCTTGTGACAACGCAGGCTTATCCGCAATACGCCAATAATGCGCCTGGCCTGTCAGTAGGTGGCCGAAAAACATGGGTTCCCGGGAAGACACTGGAGCAATTTTTCAACACCAGGCTCGGTATCAAGCCCCATCGCTATCGGGAAATGAGAGACACGTTGTGTGAATCAGCTGTTGAAGTCGCTGCCCAGGTAATCGACGCATCACGGAATGAACCGCGGTGGCGCAACGTGGCCAAACACATGGTGCATGCCTGGAATGATGGCATGACCGCACTGCAAGATCCGGCACGTGCAACCCACTTTGTTGGCCTTGATGCTGCAATCAAGTCAGCAGGCTTCTCCGACCCAGAGACTGTTGCCAATCAACGTACCGTCATTGGCAGGTAGGGGCAAGGTCAATAACACCCCCATTTTAACAATGCCAATTTGAAAATATGGGTGTCTTTACGCATAATGGACAGCATCATCCACCCAAAAGGTCCGCAACATGCACCGCAGACAAATGCATGAACTCCAAAATTGGCTGCAGAAAAGCCACCG
>DITX01000066.1:0-4317 GCA_002422225.1 Gammaproteobacteria bacterium UBA6173 | reverse complement strand
GCACTGCCTGCTGTTTCTGGACGAAATCCAAGCCGTGCCGGAGGCGATACCGGCACTGCGCTACTTCTATGAAGACATGCCAGCGCAGGCCATGATTTGCGCTGGATCGTTGCTGGAGTATGCGCTGCGCGACCACACATTTTCCATGCCGGTCGGCCGGGTCGACTACTTGCACATGGGGCCAATGACCTTCACGGAATTTCTACAGGCACTCAATGAAGAGCGGCTGGTGGCCACCCTCAACGAATACCAGCGCGACCAAATAATCAATCCGGTGATTCACCAGCGCCTGCTGGAACGACTGCGCCACTATTTTTTTGTCGGCGGCATGCCGGAGGCAGTCAGCGTATTTGCTGAGTCAGGCTCTTTGCAACACGTCAACGAAGTACACAGCAACATTATTCAGACCTACCGCGAGGATTTCCCAAAATATATTGGCTCCCGCAGCCTACAGCGCATGCAGCACGTGTTTAACTTTGCAGCACGCAGCATCGGCAAAAAGGTCAAATACAGCCAGTTTTCGCGCGACGATGCCAGCGCTACAATCAAAAGCGACATTGAACTGCTGTGCATGGCGCGCGTGCTATCCAAAGTGGTACACAGCCACTGCAATGGCCTGCCATTGCAAGCAGAAATGGATGACAAGGTCTACAAATTGCTATTTTTAGACATCGGCCTGATGAATGCCATCTGCGGCATAAACTGGCGCAGCCTCACGGAGCTGACTGACATGAGCTTGGTCAACGAGGGCGCGATTGCTGAGCAATTTATTGGTCAACATCTGTTGGAAATGCTGAGCGGCTCTCCCAACCGTGACCTGAACTACTGGCTGCGCGAGGGGCGTGCCAATAATGCTGAGCTGGACTATGTGATTGCGCTGAACGGCCAACTGCTCCCCATTGAGGTCAAGGCCGGCGCCTCGGGCAGCCTGAAATCCCTGCATCAATTTATGGGCGAAAAAAAGGCGCCGCTAGCCGTGCGCTTTGATCTGAATCCACCCAGCCGACATACCGTCAGCACCCGCATCAAGCAGGATGGGCAAGTCAACGACATTCAATACGAGCTACTGTCACTGCCACTGTACCTGGTGGAACGGCTACCGGCGCTGGTGGGCGGTTGACTTGGGGACGGAGAGATCATTTTTTGATCTCTCCGTCCCCAGACAAGTCAAAACCCCGCAGCCAGGACTTCGACACTATTTTTCGCGCGATGCACCACGTTAGCTCCTTTTAATAGATCTTTCGCGGACTGGCGCAGTTCATTATTACCAGTAATCAGAAATGCACGGCGCAAATAATCCAGTGAAAGCATTGGATTGCGTTCAAGCTGGTCAGCCATCATTTCGTAGTGTTCTGCACGCTCCTCAACATCTCTCAGAAACTTGCTAAAGCTTTCATCAAAATTGTCATTAAATACAATGTATTCAGTGCGCATCAGATCACTGGCAACCTTGAAGCCCGGTGATTTGATAATCNNACACCAATTTCGTAATAAATATTAGCCAACGTACCCGGTTTAAGGCTCTCATGGCACACGGCAATGCTGATGGGTGTCGCCGCTATCAAACGCCATATCTTTATTAGTATGTCTTTACCCGTGACTTTATGGGTCGCGTCTATCGGTGTGATGTGAGATGCCAGACACAAACGATCAACTTGCTCCCGCATCTGACAAAGTTCAGGGTGTATATCACCACCCAATTGGGTAATCACAAAGCTATGTCGAGGCATTGACTTTACATTGCTCGTCAATGCGTCCCCATCCGTGGGGCTATAGATAATCACTTTCGCTTCCTTGCCACAGGTACCCCTTTGTACGGTCCTTCTGACTTTTTGTGGGCGAGTATCTTCCCATCAGTACGGTCGATTTTGACGTAATGTCCGGTTCGGGGATTTTTTACCTGAACAACGTCATGCCCCCTAGTTGTTGATTTAGTCTCACTCATGACTGAATTCCGAAAAACTGATCTACCTGTAAGTTATAGCGCATTGATACCCGCTATGCCACTAGCTACTTAATCAACTTGAGCAAGCGGGGACGGAGAGATCATTTTTTGATCTCTCCGTCCCCGGGCTGGTTCCTACCCAACTACCTCATGCCGCAGTCTCAACGGGACCCGGCATGCGGCTGACCGTTAAACGGTTCAAATCCACTTTTTGACTAGCGTTATCAATGTCGATACCAACCAACTCACCGTTTGCATCGTAGTCCAGCACAATTCCTTCGGAAATTTCGTTGCTCGTGGCGCTAACCCTGTCCGACAGATCAATGTACAAAGAGTCTGTCTCCGGAAAATAATTCAACCTCATGGTTTAAATCTCCTATCAGGAAATGCATTGTGGACTGTCACTTTATCTGCCAACGTCACGACTCTCAAGTAACGGCCGCCCAATTCATCAATAGCCCCCAGAATCTGAACCTATTGCCCTCTTGCGGTTCTGATTTGTACGGCATTGCAAGTACCTGTTCACACCATTGTTTTTCAAGGTAAGGCCGCTTGCGCAATACATGTTTTTCAAAATAATCCGTGTACTTGTAGTTCATCCATGTTAAGCCCTGTACCCCTTGTGGTTAATCTTTAGACCATAAGATGCTGTTGAGAAAACAGGGGACGGAGGGATCATTTTTTGATCCCTCCGTCCCCTGTTTTTCTTTTTTTACATTATGCAAGATCATGCATACTGGTCTTGCATAGACTTATAAACAAGCTCAGAATGCACGCTCATGCATATTCAGTCAGAGGCTGTAATGGAAAGCAAGAGCATCGGCAAGTTGATCAGGGAGACCCGGCAGGCGCTTGGCATGCGCCAGAATGAGTTGGCCAGCGTGGCGGGCCTGAGCACACGCTCGCTCAGCAATATCGAAAACGGCAAGAGCTCAGCCCAGCTGGGGCTCGTGCTGAACACCCTGAGTGCACTCGGTATTTCCATGACCCTTAGCCCACCTGTCAGCAGCGTTAGCGCTGTCAGAGACTAATGATGGAACTCAGCATCCACTTTCACGAAAAGCCCTGCGGCGTGCTAAACATCGACCAGGAACGCATGAGTTTTTCTTATCTTCCGGACTACATCGCTGATGGTGGCCCGCCCATTTCAGTCTCCATGCCTTGCAGTCAACAAATCTGGCCGGACGCCAATACGTTTCCATTCTTCGAAAACCTGCTGCCTGAAGGAGCCATCCGCCAGCTGCTCGCCAACAGGTTGGGAACCGCGGAAAACAATTTCAGCCGACTGCTGCAAGCCACCGGGGGTGATGTGGCGGGTGCCATTTCCATCGGCGCCGGCCCTACACAAAATAACTCTCCTCTGCCACCACCACTGTCAGAACATGAACTCGGCAAGGTATTGGAACAGATCAAAACCGAACCATTCCTGCCCAACAACAAACAAGGTATGCGACTGAGTCTGGCGGGAGCTCAGAACAAACTCCCTGTTGTGATCGATAGTGCCGGCATTCACCTGTCCGGCCAGTTTGCATCCACGCATATCATCAAACCGCCTTCAGAACGTTTCCCCGGACTGGTAGAAAATGAGTACCTTTGTATGCGGGCAGCCTTACACGCCGGTTTGAATGTGCCAGCAGTTGAGCTGCGAAACTTTATCTCTGCGGATGGGCAACATCACGACTGTTATGTCATCCAGCGTTATGACCGCAGCACAATCAATGGCGTTACAGTACGACTTCATCAGGAGGACATGTGCCAGATTGCGGGAATCGTTTCCTCACAAAAATATTCACAGGACGGTGGCCCCGGCTTCAGCGAACTTTTTAATGTGCTCAGAAAATTCACAAGGCCATCGGCGCTGCATCAACAAGAGCTGATCAAACGATTGCTATTCAATCTGATCATTGGAAACCAGGACGCCCACGCCAAGAATTTTTCGCTGCTGCACAGAGACGGCATTGTACTGGCCCCCGCTTATGACCTGGTCAGCACTCTGGTCTATCAACAACTTCAAAATCGGTTCGCGATGCCTGTTGGTCAGGCATGGACCGTGAAGGGTTTGAACAAAGCAGCGCTAGAACAATTCAAGGAAGAGTCTGGCGTCGATTTACGCCGCCAGGCTTCAGTTTTGCAACGTTTTATCGATTCAGTGCTGAATGCTATCGAGTTGGAAGCGGACGAGGTAAAGGAACGCACCTGGCCAGAGAACCACAAGGTGCTGGATCAGATTCTGGTGCTTTCGCATGAGCATGCGTTGCAGGTGAGGCGTTGGTTGCAATAAAAAGGGGTTTGATGTCAACCGCCCAGTCAAAGCCTACATGCGCTGGATGGATCCCCAATGCGTACCCCTGCCTCATTGTCGCTCATAATTC
>DITX01000063.1 GCA_002422225.1 Gammaproteobacteria bacterium UBA6173 | reverse complement strand
CCCCGCTCAGTAGCAGTAAAAATAGCTGCAACATGAAGGCATCTGGCAACCATAGACTGATCAGGCTCATGCCCAGTACCAGCGCAGCCAGGGCAATCAGTAACAAACCTGTCTGGTGCAGAAACACCAGCAGGGTGCGGCGACGCCCAACCGCTGCCAGGCTGGATTTTAAATTTTCTATGGTGGCGTGTGACGATTGATTCGACATAATCAGACGGCTCTGTTCCGGGATTACAGGACTGATACGTTCACTGGCAGCCAGCGGTTTTTTTTTGCCTTCCGCTCAACTATCCCATTACTGGACCGGACAAGGCAAGCAAATCTGTCGTAGACGACGCTCGGTCTGACGACATTATTCAGCCAGGCAAAAATGGCTTGTAATAGTCTGAATTTTCAGGGAATACATGAATTTCAGCAGCGCGCATTGCCTGGCAAAGCTGCGCCAGGCCGTTGTAGGGCAACATACTTTTTAATGTATGCGCTGTCGGAATCGGTAATCGAATCCGTCCTTCACTGTGCTCGTGTAAGGCTGCTGCAGGACTCAGCCATTGATAATCAAGTATTTCGTGGTCATCCACCACAATGTCGACAGCCTCATGCAAGGGGCACAAAAAGAACCAGGTGGCGTAGCGTCGCGGCAAGCCGAGTGGCGTTGTCCAATGTGCGATATGAATCAAATGGTCAGGCGCTATCAGTAAACCAGCTTCTTCGCGGGTCTCGCGGATACAGGCATTCACCGCGGCCAGATAGTCCGCTTCGCATTCAGCCAAGGTGTCACTAGCTTGCGGGTAATCACAGGCATCCACCTTGCCTCCCGGGAATACCCAGGCGCCGCCTTCAAAACTCAGTGCGGAATTGCGTTTGAGCAGCAAGGTCTGAACGCCTTCGCTACTCTCGCGCACAATCACTACCGTACTGGCGGGCCTGGGGGTCATCGAGAAATCTCTATTCTGTTTACTTGTTACTTGGTTCAGATCTTGGGCAACGCCGCCTTTGCCTGATGTTCACGAATCGTTTTAACGGAGTCGCGCTGTTCAAGCAAGCCCAGCAATGCTTTGACGCCTGGCTCAGTGGCAAACACGTCCCAATTGAGTGCCTTTTTGGTCACGCGGGTAACCAGTCCCACACTGAACAGGAAGTAGAAGTCAGCATAACTCATGTCAGCGCCGGCCAGATAAGGATGGTATTTCGCCAGTTTGGCCAGCGCCGCAAAGCCCTTCTGCAGCTCTTTGTGTACCGACGCTTTGAGCTCATCACTGGCTGGGCGACCAAAAAACACATCGCCATACAGGCGACGCGCTGGCAGTTCGATATACAGCTCCAGATATCGAATCAACTCGCGTACTTTGGCGCGCTCAAAGGGGTCAACAGGGTAAAACGACGGGCCAAGGCCCAAGCTATCGAGGTAATCGATGATGACTTCAGTTTCAGTCAGAAATCCTTGCTCTGTCTCGATACACGGCACTTTACCCATGGGGCTGTGTGACAGATACTCGCTTTCCTGGTTGGGGAGTACGATGACCTCTTCGAATTCCATGCCTTTCTCCAACAAGGCCATTTTCACCATGTTGTAGTAGTTACTCATAGCAAATCCATAAAGCTTGATCATCTGGCAGATTCCTTCTTCAGTTTGTGTTTAAGAACTTTTCCGGACGGAGCCGTTGGCAGCGGCTCCATAAATTCGATACGACTCGGGCGTTTATAGGCAGTGAGCAGCGGTTTTATAAACGCCTGCAAACTCGCCTCATCCAATTGGCTGCCCGCTGTACGCTGCACGTACGCCAACACGTTTTCATTACCTTCGACCGGCTCGCCGATCACAGCGCATAACAATACCTCGGGGTGCTTGGAAATCACACCCTCTACTTCCGGAGGGTATACGTTAAAACCCGAATGAATGATCAGTTCTTTGCTACGCCCAGCGATGTGAATATTGCCATCCTCATCCAGACGCACCAGATCACCGGTATTCAGGAATCCTTGCGCGTCGATTACCGCCGCCGTGGCAAGGGGATTACGGTAATAACCCAACATGATATTAGGGCCACGAACATGCAGCTCACCCACTTCACCTTGTGCGACGTCTGCTCCATCAGGTCCAAGCAAGCGGATTTCCATGCCAGGCAATGCTTTACCAACACTGCAATTAGCCAACGGCTCATTAAAACGCACCTGGCTGATGGTTGGGGCACTCTCGGTCATGCCATAGCCGTTTAATAACGGCAGTCCAAACAGGCGCTCGGTTTTTTCTTTGATAGCAGGATCAAGCGGGGCGCCGCCACTGTACATAAAACGTAGCCGCGGCCATTTTTGAGTCAGATCTGCCTGTGAGATTCCGCGTTCACGCGCGTGATCCACCAGCTTGGCAAACATGGCCGGCACACCAAAAACACCACTGACACCGAGTTGTTCAAAATTACTAAAACACAGCGCTGGATCAAACCTGTCTGCAACAATCAGTTCGGCACCGGCATACAAAGCCGCCAGAAACACAGCCGATATGCCAAAAACATGCGATACCGGCAGCACCAGATATATTTTGTCATCAGACTTCAGGCCGCGCAGCGCGCCACTGACAGCGGCGACATACAACATATTGCGATGCGTCAGCATCACACCTTTGGGATCGCCGGTCGTCCCGGTGGTGTAAATCAAGGTGAACACGCCTTGCTCACTCAACACCTGCTCGCTGCTGCGTTCGCTCACTGGCAAGTGACGCACACCGACGCTTGAACCAGCCAGCTCAAGCTGTTCGCAGTGCTGCGTGCCAGCAAAGCTTGACCAATGGCTGGCAGCCGCCGCGGACTCCAGCAAATAGATCACCACGCGAGGTTCACAATGGTTTCGAATACGATCAATTTCGGTAGCGGCCATACGGGCATTGACCACAACTGGCCAGGCACCCAGTTCGCTGAGCGCTAAAATGCTGATCAGCAACGGCACACTGTTTTCATTGATCAATAACACCCTATCGCCTGGGTGGACTCCCATCAACTGCAATTGTTGCTGGGTCTTGCGCACAAACGCAGCCAATTCAGTGTAATTAAGATGCCGGCCGGTGTGGTCTCTGACCGCTGGAGCCATCGGTGTACTGACGGCGCGCTCAAAAACCGGTGTACTGACTTTGGCAGGCAATGACGCCAGCAGTGTTTCGGGCGATTGACCTAGTAGTCGTTCATCATTAGATTGCATAACGCTTGTTATAGACCTTAATGTCCATGGTTCGTCTGTTTTGAAAACTACACTTTTGACTGCTGTATTTCTGATAACTGTTTTACCGGCAACATCATGACCGATCGCAGAATATTATTGCTCAGTGCCTACGATGCGGGGAGTCATCAACAATGGCGACAGATCCTGTGCGGCATGTTTCCGCACTATCACTGGACTTGCCTGAGCCTGCCAGCGCGGCACTTTTCTTGGCGCGTGCGCGGAAACAGTCTGAGCTGGGCATTTAACCACCGGCGAGAGCTGACTGACAACTACGATCTGGTCATCGCCACTTCGCTCACTGATCTGGCGAGCTTACGCGGTTTTGTGCCTGAACTGGCGCGTATTCCGACCTTGGTTTACTTCCACGAGAATCAGTTTGCTTATCCGACAACAGCTCAGCAGCATGCCTCTATAGAACCTGCCATGGTCAACCTTTACAGCGCCTTGTGCGCCGATCATGTGGCGTTCAACAGTGAATGGAACCGCAGCAGTTTTTTAAAGGGTGTGCAAAACCTGTTGGCCAAATTGCCCGATCATGTGCCCATCGGGTTGGTGAACCAGATTCAGACACGATCATCGGTACTGCCTGTACCCTTGCCTGACCGGCTGTTTGCCGGCCACCAATCACGCACGCCACGGCCCGAGGGCCCTGTGCAAATTATCTGGAATCACCGCCATGAATATGACAAAGGGCCGGATCTTTTATTAATGATCGTGACACAACTGATTGAACGTGCATTACGCTTCAGACTGCACCTGCTGGGACAACGCTTTCGAAGCCGACCGGCCGCGTTAGAGCAGGTTGATGCACTGCTTGGCAATTATTACCGGGACAATGCAATCGAAGCTGGCATCAACCACTTTGTTGAGGCGCGTCCTGACTACGAACATGTGTTGTTGCAGGCCGACATTGTTTTGTCAACGGCTTTGCACGATTTTCAAGGCTTGTCCATATTGGAAGCGGCCGCACTGGGCTGTTACCCGGTTGCACCAAACGCGCTTGCTTACCCCGAATACCTTAAGCATGCCGGTCTCTATCCTGTCGAGGGACTCACGTTAACCGAGCAGGCCAGCGGTGCGGCGGATTGCATTCTGAGCTATGCCAGGCAAGGGGATCATTACCAGCATCAGCACGGCCTCGACGCATTAAGCGCCAGCGCATTGCTGACAACATGGCAACAAACGTTCACGACACTGTTCAAATGCTGATTTGTGATACACAACGCAGCTGTGCCACTTAAACTACTTGTCCTTGCAACTGTCCAGCGGCTAAAGTTCCGCGCATGATTTTGGTTTTACCGACTTAATGGAGTAAGTATGCTCAATCAACCACCACGTTCTGCGGCAAATTGTGCTGTGCGGGCATCCATTCTAAAAGTGCAGCGTGTGCTCGGCTACTCGATACTTGCAGGGGTACTCCTGCTGTCGTCGCAAGGTGTATTGCATGCACAACAAACCACGCCTGACAGCAACACAGAGGCTGCTGAAACACAACAGCCCAACGACGCCGCGTTTGTCAGCTGGTTGGCTGAGTTTCGCACCGATGCGCTGGCACGGGGTATCAGTGCTGAAACACTGGACCGTGTTTTACCTACGATCAATCAGGAACGACAGGTGGTTCAAGCCGATCGCAACCAAGCTGAGTTTGTAAACACCTATGCCAACTATCTGCAACGGGTAAACACCGCCCGTATCGAAGCTGGCAAACGCCTGATGCAGGAACATGGCAGTATGATTCGCGAAGTGTCTGCGCATTATGGTGTGCAGCCACGCTTTGTGGTTGCGATTATGGGTCTTGAAAGTAATTACGGCGCCTTCCCCATCACACAGCCACTGTTCAGCGTGATTGCAACNNATGATGAAAAGTTCATGGGCAGGCGCACTTGGCATCATTCAGTTCACGCCCAGCAGTTTTTTACGTCTGGCCGTGGACCATGATCAGGACGGAAAAATTGATTTGTGGAGCATGGGGCCTGATGTTATTGCCTCAGTTGCCAATTACTTGAAGTCCCATGGCTGGCAGCAAGATCAAACCTGGGGTCGTGTAGTCAGTTTGCCACCAGGCGGGGAGCAATCCTTGCAGGCACCGCAAGACGCCGGTCTGACACCCGACGCAGCGTGTCGATCATTCACCACCACCGGCGCATGGCGTTCCTTGAATGATTGGCAGGACTTAGGCGTCAGGCGTGCCAATGGCAGCAATTTGCCCACACGTAATTTGTCGGCGGCACTGTTGATTGGTGATGAAGGTGACGACAAGGGTTATCTGGTTTATCGCAACTTCTGCTCTATCATGCGCTACAACCCGGCTTTCCGTTACGCGCTGTCAGTCAGCCTGCTGGCTGATGCGCTTGACGATATTCAGGATTAACGGCAGATAAAGGGCGCTTGGCTCAGACCCCGTCAACCCTTGCAACAATTGGGAATACAATGGTTTGACCAACACGCACACGCGTGAAATCAAGATCGGGGTTGTATTGACGCAGCAACCACAAGGGCACTGAGTACCGTTGACGGGCAAGTACGTCAATGCTTTCGTTGACGGCCAGCTGGTGCCGGTTTACATCGGCAATACGATACTGACGGAAAAAACTCTCTTGCGCAGCCAGGTGAAACTGACGACGACGCAACTCAAACTCATCACGTACCACCTGTGACGGCAATTTAAAACGTTGGCCAACAATCAGCGACTGGCTGGCACGCATATTATTTGCAGACCGTAAGGCCTGCACATTGGTGCCGGCCCATTCAGAAAGATGCCCAAGGGTCTCAGAAGCCTGAATCTCGACAGTATTATCAGCGGCAACTGCATAATCCGCTGGATCAGTCGCCAAGGCCTGAGCTGCCAGCTCATTGCTGACCCCCACATTTTCAACCGTTTCAACAGCAATTTCAGTCGTGGCAGCCTCCGGCACAGGCGCAGACACTGGCACATCCACCGCGTCGCGATACGCCGCTGCCAATACACGGGCATCGCCCTCTGCAGGCAAACGCAATTGTTGCCCAACAGCCAGGCGATCGGGATTACTCAACCCATTCACGCGCAGAATATCGGTCTCACTGACGCGATAACGACGTGCGATTGAGGAAATGGTGTCTCCAGGGCGCACGGCATACGCGGCTCCGGGTACCACAGGCGCCGGTTCTGCCGCCGCCAGTGTTTGCGTGATCATCTTGGTGTCATGTGGCAACAATAGCTGTTGGCCAACACGAATACGGTGTGCATCCGTCAACTGATTGAGCGACACTAACTGGGCAACCGAAGTATTAAAACGGGTAGCAATGCCAGACAGACTGTCACCACGCTGAATGGTGTAATTCACATCAGGTGTCTGAAACGCATACAGTTGCCCGCTCGGGATACGATTGACCAGTGACGCCAGCGAGCCGTTGATTGAATGCTTCTGAATCTTGAGTTTGTAACCTTTAGGGATGCGTTTTCCGCCCTCCCACACCACTGGGCGCAGCGCAGGATTATCAAACTTGAGCTGTTCTATGGAGACACCCAGATTACCAGCCAGCACGTCAGCCTCAACATACGCTGGCAGTTCCATTTCCTCATATTCAGGCGCAGGATCAAGGTGCAGCAGTCCAAACAAGGCTTGCGCCTGGCGCTCCAGATCTAGCACGGCCAGAAATTGTGGGTAAAAATTGCGTCCAGCAAAACCGAACGATGCGCCTTTGTAGCGCAGAATAATCTGCCCGATATCGTCAGTGCCCAATTCGCGTTTGGCACGCGCCAACCCGCCAGCCCCGTGATTGTAGGCGGTTAATGCCAGCGGCCAACTGCCCAGCAAACTGTAGTTGTACTCCAGCAGACTCATCGCCGCATAGGTTGCTGCGTACGGATCCATACGTTCATCAACAATATGATCAATACGCATAAATCGTTGACCGGTTGAGCGGATAAATTGCCACATGCCAGCAGCGTTAGCGTGTGAATATGCACCCGGATGAAAAGATGACTCAACATGCGGCAACGCACCCAGCTCAACCGGCAGTCCACGCTCACGGGCAACTCGTTCGATATGTTCGCGGTAGGCGCCGGAACGAATCAGGCCCCCAACAAACCGATCAGACTGGCCCAATTGAAAACGCACATTGGTGACCGCTGCCGCCAGACGGGTATTACTGACATTTGGGCCACCCCACGCATCAAGTACTTCTTGCTGCGTCAGCGTCAAACCGGTGCGCTTGCCACTCGCCAGTATTTGCAGGTCCTCCTGTATACGTCGACGGAATCCCTCAATCTGCTCACGGTTAAAATCAACGCGCCGATAAATCACCGACAAATCCTCGGCATCGTGCAAAAACCCGCTATCGGTATCAACTTCAGTATACACGCGCGTCCAGAATTTGATGGCTGGCTCTATTTCGGGCGGGCGGGGAAATAAAGGATTACGGTCAGTGTTATATAAAGATGGCGCATCCTGGGCGATAGCCGTCGAACCAACAAAAACCGAAACAGCGAACAAGAACAATGAAGTAAAAAAGAGACTGACACCATGCTGGTTTATTGTTACTGAACTCATAGTCAGACTGATCCGGACAAACCAAAGGAGGAATATAAAGTAGTGGCATGATCTTGCCTTTGCTCTCCCGCAGTGTCAACTAGACTCGGGATTTCGCTTGTACAAGCTACAAAGACATACTCTATACTGCGCTCCCCCGTTTCCGGATGAGCATCTCTGATGAGCGAGAATAAAAAACTGGCGAAGGCCAGCCTCGAGTCTCTGTATCGTATTTTCACTGTACCAGAAGCTCCGGAATCCACTTTAGGCCGTATTGACCAATCGATCTCCCAGAACCTGACCGGGTTTTTGCAGGAACATATTGTTGCTGCGGAGCGCAGTCTGGCCGACATCGAGCGCGATTTTTCCGATCCGCATATCCCGGAACAACCCACGTTTGTCTCCGACCAGATTCAGTTTGTGCTGGACAAACTGGTCGCCCAGTCAGTGCACATCTCTGCGCCCAGTTTTGTTGGGCATATGGCATCGGCACTCCCATATTTCATGTTGCCGCTATCGCGCATCATGATGGCCTTGAATCAGAACCTGGTTAAGGTAGAAACCTCCAAGGCATTTACGCCGATGGAGCGTCAGGTGATTGGCATGATCCACCACCTGATTTACCAGCAGGATGACGACTTTTACAGCAAATGGATGCATGACCGCGCCTATGCGTTGGGCAGTTTCTGCTCGGGCGGCACCATCGCCAACCTCACTGCACTATGGGCAGCGCGCAACAATGTCCTGGCCCCGCGCGCGGGCTTTGCTGGCATCGGGCAGGAAGGCCTGATGGCAGGCATGCAACACTACGGTTACAACGGACTTGCAGTGCTTGTGTCAGAGCGCGGACATTACTCGTTGGGCAAAGCTGCTGACATTCTGGGTATTGGCCGGCGCTCGCTGATTCCGGTGGAAACGGACGCACATAATAAGGTGCGGACAGATTTACTGGCACGCAAGTGTGGCGAGCTTGCTGCAAAAAATATTAAAGTGATGGCCCTGATTGGGATCGTTGGCACCTCTGAAACGGGCAGTGTTGATCCACTGGATGTTATTGCTGACATTGCTCAGGAACGCCAGATTCACTTCCATGTCGACTCCGCGTGGGGTGGGCCTACTTTATTCTCAAACACGTATCGGCCACTTTTAAAAGGCATCGAACGTGCAGACTCCGTTACGCTGGATGCTCATAAACAACTTTATGTGCCCATGGGCGCAGGCATTTGTGTGTTTAAGCGCCCTGAGACACTGTCCAATGTTGAGCACCACGCGGAATACATTATTCGCAAAGGCTCCAAAGACCTGGGCAGTCATACGGTAGAGGGATCTCGCCCGGGCATGGCAATTCTGGTGCACTCCGGGCTGCACATCATTGGTCGTCAGGGTTACGAGTTATTGATTGACCAGGGCATACAGAAAGCCCGTAGCTTTGCGGAAATGATCAAGGCCAATGCCGACTTTGAGCTGATCAGCGAACCGGAACTGAACATTCTGACTTACCGCTATGTACCCGCAGATATTCAAGGTGCCTTGCTCGATGCGCCGCCAAGTTTGCGCAGTGAGGTCAACGACCAGTTGAACGTGCTGACCAAGCGCATTCAGAAAACGCAACGTGGTCATGGCCGTTCATTTGTGTCACGCACAAAACTGAATCCCGTGAAGTACGGTCGTGATCCGGTGATTGTATTCAGAACCGTGCTGGCAAATCCGCTGACAACCATAGAGATTCTGCGCGACATGCTGATTGAGCAGCAAGAGATTGTGAAGGAGCCGCAGATCCAGCAGCTTATCAAGCAAATTCGCCATACGTTTTGTGGGTGCTGATACTGATACTTGATGGCTTGACGCCTGCCTAACGCTGGCACAGAGGCGCCGTGGAGGCCAGGACATGAGCGAAGGACAATAAAGACGCCAAAGGCGTCGTCCTGAGGATTGTCCCGGCCTCCGCGGCGCCGCTCTNNNCACCGCCACATCTTCCTTGCTGACTTTAAAGTACATCAGGAAGTTACACGCGATAAACAGCGACGTGAAGAAACCCACACTCACACCTACAATCAGCGACAGTGAGAAACTGTAAATCGCCTCACCACCAACAATGAACATGGCCCACAATGCCAGCAAGGTTGTCACAGACGTCACAAACGAACGTGCCAACACCTGATTCAAGGAGTGATTGATGATGTGTTCAGTATCAGAACTACGCGCGATGCGCAGGTTCTCGCGCACCCGGTCAAACACCACAATGGTGTCGTTCAAGGAATAACCGATCA
>DITX01000038.1 GCA_002422225.1 Gammaproteobacteria bacterium UBA6173 | reverse complement strand
GAAATTGTTGAATGGGGTGAACAAAGCCCCTGGCGACCATTTTGCAGCGAGCGCTGCAAACTCATCGACTTTGGCGAGTGGGCAAACGAACGACATAGTATTCCCGGAGAGCCGGCAGATCCTGAACAACTGGAAAACATGCCCAATCGCTCCGATGAAAACGACTGATCAGCCAACACGCAAACGTGTTCACGTTGCTGTAGGTGTCATTTATGGCACAGATGGCAGAATTCTGATCGCACAACGATCTGCTGAGCAGCATCTGGGCGGACTCTGGGAATTCCCCGGCGGCAAAGTGGAAACCGGCGAAACGGTTAATGATGCGCTGGTACGGGAACTGCACGAAGAGCTGGGCATCACTGCACTGAGCCAATCGGCGCTGTGCTGCATTCGACATGACTACCACGACAAATCAGTGCTGTTGGATGTCTGGAATGTTGATACGTTTGCGGGCACAGCTCAAGGCAAAGAAGGACAACCTTTGCGTTGGTTGTTTCCGCACGAGTTGAGACATCAGGATTTTCCTGAAGCCAACCGTGCAATTATCCGGGCGATTATGTTGCCGGACTTTGTTGCCATACTGAACATTGATTCAAGCATCGCTTCAAACATCGATAGCAGCTACGACTCCCTGCAGGGTTTACCAGACGCTTGCCTGTTGCGGCTTCGCAACGCGGCGCCTACAGCCGCAAATCCTGCACGACACCATCACTACATCAGCCGCCTGAAAGACTGGTTTTTAGCAAACACCTCTCTACAAACACGCCTGATTCTGGACATCACGTCCGGAGATGAACTCGATCCGTTGTTGTTAGAGAGGCTTAGTGGTGTGCATGCAAATCGCCACGTGCTGAAGACATTGCATTCTCGCCCGGTGGCAGATCATTTGCTATTTGGGGCTTCCTGTCACAACGCTGAGGAGTTGGCCCTGGCGCAGGCACTGGGCGCAGACTACGCACTGCTATCGCCTGTGCTAGAAACCAGCAGTCATGTGGGTCAGGCAGGTATGGGGTGGGATACCTTCAGGCAGTTGTCCCAATCAACAAACCTCCCGGTCTACGCCATGGGAGGGCTCAAAAAATCTGACCTGCCAACGGCGTGCCACCACGGCGCGCGCGGTATAGCCGGCATCAGCCTGTTCAAAAAATGAAACACACGCGTCAGCTGCGATATGACGCGTTGATCCGCACGTACTCTTCAGACAAATCTGCCGTCCAAACCAGCTCGCGCACCTCGCCTCTTGCCAGTTCAACGTGCAGGGTAATGTCCTGTTGGTTCATCACCGCCTGGCCCAGCGCCTCGTGATAACCGGGAGCAAGACCACCTTGTTTCACAATCGCCACATCATCCAGATAGATATCTATGCGGGAAACATCCAGATTCTCTACACCAGCGCGGCCGATAGCGGCCAGTATACGACCCCAGTTTGGATCTGATGCTGACAGTGCGGTTTTGACCAGCGGTGATTCAGCAATCGCATAGGCAACCTGCAGACACTCTTTGCTGCTGGCGCCCCCGCGCACATCCACGGTCACGAACTTTTTGGCGCCTTCAGCATCACGGATAATCAGTTTTGCCAGCGTCAGTATCAATTCATGCAGTGCGCTGCTGAACTTCGCAAACAAATCGCCATCAGCTTCAGACACCTGCACGCCGCTACAACCGGTCGCGCTTAAAATACAGCAGTCATTGGTTGAGGTATCACCATCCACTGTAATCCGGTTAAACGACTGCTCAACTGCCGAGCGCAATAATGAATCCAGCAGATCCTGATCGAGCGCGGCATCCGTGGCCACAAACGCCAGCATGGTGGCCATGTTGGGTTTGATCATACCGGCACCTTTGGTGATACCAGTGATAGTGACCCTTTTACCAGCGTGTTCAACAACACGACTCACCGCCTTGGGGCGAGTATCGGTGGTCATGATACCTTTGGCGGCGAGCAGCCAGTTGTCGACGACCAGCGCATCCAAGGCCTTGGGCACCGCAGCCACAATGCGCTCCGCCGGCAATCGTTCGCCAATCACACCGGTCGAGAACGGCAAAACCTGCTGAGCATCAACACCCGCCGCATCCGCAACCGCCTGGCAACAGGTTTGCGCATCGGTCATGCCCTGCGGCCCTGTGCCTGCGTTTGCGTTTCCGGTATTTACCAGCAGAAAGCGCACAGCACCCACACTGTCATTCAAGTGCTGACGGGCAATAAGTACGGGCGCGGCACAAAAAGCATTCTGCGTGAACATGCCGCTGGAGCGAGTGCCGGGCGCCAGTTCAAATAACACCATATCAAGCCGATTCTGATACCGCACACCAGCACTGACAGCAGCGATTTTTACACCGTCAACCGGTAGTATCAGGCCAAGCTCATTTGTTCCCGTCGCCATATTAATTACTCTGACTCTGCTCTTTAGACTACTTTTCTAAAGCCCCTGATCTGATGTGACTCAGCTCAGACGACCATGACATTGTTTGTATTTTTTACCAGAACCGCAGGGACAAGGCTCGTTGCGCCCCAGCTTGGGCTCTTCTCGCACAAAAGGAGTGCGCTGATCATCAGATTCAGCGCCTTGCGATTCTTCAGCAGACGCTTGCTCCATGGCAGATGCCTGGTCATGCTGCAGCTGGATTTTTTCCTTGGCTCGCTCGGCTTGTCGTGCACGTTCAATCGCGTCGATCTCGTCCGGCGAACGCACCTGAACGTGACTCAGGAAGCGAATCACATCATGCTGCAATCGTGATAACAAACCCTGAAACAAGGCAAACGCTTCACGCTTGTACTCCTGTTTCGGGTTTTTGCCGGCATATCCGCGCAGGAAAATGCCCTGCCGCAAATGATCCATAGCCTGCAAATGCTCTTTCCACAAGGTATCCAGTATCTGCAATACAATCTGCTTTTCCAGCAAATGCATCTTCTCACCAACCAGCTCACGTTTGATGCGATACGCATCGGTCAGTGCATCACGAATTTTCTGACGCAAGGTCTCTTCATAAAGTTTCTGATCTTCTTCTAACCAGGTTTTTACTGGCAAATGCACTGCGAACTCGGAACCGATCGCAGCTTCCAGACCAAGAATATCCCACTGTTCAAAAATGCTTTGCGGCGGGATATGGCTGCTGACAACTTCATCGATAACGTCGTTGCGCATACCGTCCAACAAGGCGGATAAATCATCGCTGGCCATGATCTGATTGCGCTGCTTGTACACAATGGTACGCTGGTCATTGGCAACGTTGTCGTATTCCAGCAATTGTTTACGGATATCAAAGTTGCGCCCTTCAACTTTGCGTTGCGCTTTTTCGATAGACTTGGAAACCATGCCGTGTTCAATGGCCTCCCCACGCTCCATGCCTAACGCCTGCATAAAGTTTTTCACACGCTCTGATGCAAAAATACGCATCAGATTATCTTCAAGAGACAGGTAAAAGCGCGAATAACCGGGATCACCCTGACGACCGGAGCGGCCACGCAGCTGATTGTCTATACGCCTAGATTCATGGCGTTCGGTACCGATGATATGCAATCCACCCGCGGCCAACACTTGCTCATGACGGCTCTGCCACTGTGCCTTGGCGGCTTCTATCTGTTCCGGCGAGGGATTGTCCATGCCCTGCACCTCAGTTTCCCAGCTGCCTCCCAGTTTGATGTCAGTGCCTCGACCTGCCATGTTGGTTGCGATGGTCACCACACCGGGCCGGCCAGCCTGCGCAATGATGTAGGCCTCTTTTTCATGGAACTTAGCGTTCAGAACTTCGTGAGAAATCTTTTCCTTGTTCAGAAACTTTGACAACATCTCAGAGGTTTCAATGGATGCGGTACCGACCAGTACGGGCGCACCCTTGGAACTGAATTCCTTGATGTCACGCACGATGGCTTCGAACTTTTCTTCAATGGACAAGAATACAAGGTCGTTCATATCAATACGCTGCATAGGCATATTGGGGGGAATAACCACCACATCAAGATCATATATTTGTTTAAATTCAAAGGCTTCGGTATCTGCCGTCCCCGTCATGCCCGAGAGCTTGCCATACAGCCTGAAATAATTCTGGAAGGTGGTGGAAGCCAGAGTCTGACTCTCACTCTGAATTTCAACCCCCTCTTTGGCTTCGATCGCCTGATGCAAACCTTCAGACAGACGACGCCCCTCCATCGTACGACCGGTATGCTCATCAATCAGTACAATCTTGTTGTCTTTAACAATGTACTCCACATCTTTGTGGAACAAATAGTGTGCTTTCAGCGCCGAGTGGATGTGATGCAACAAGCCCAGATTGGCGGCGGCATAAAGACTTTCACCTTGCTTGAGCAATCCGTGTTGAGTTAATAATTCTTCAAGGTACTCGTGACCTGCCTCTGTCAGTTCAACCTGACGCGTTTTTTCATCAACAGAAAAATGGCCAGTCTCAACACGCTCGTCACGCTCCAGCATCATGCCGCTTTTTTCTGGCGCAGCTTCACCTTTTTCAAGTCGATTGATCAAGGCATTGATCGCAAGGTACTGTTTGGAACTGTCTTCCGCCGCCCCTGAGATAATTAAGGGCGTTCGTGCTTCGTCAATGAGGATAGAATCAACTTCATCTACAATTGCGAAATTGAGTTTGCGCTGCATCTTATCTTCGATACGAAACGCCATGTTGTCGCGCAAGTAGTCGAAACCAAACTCGTTGTTGGTACCATAAGTAATTGATGCGTCATAGGCCGCCTTTTTCTCATGTGCCATTTGGCCAGCGACAATCACGCCAACGGTCAGACCCAGGAACTCATACAGCGGGCGCATCCAGTTTGCATCGCGGCGGGCAAGATAATCATTGACCGTCACAACATGCACGCCGTTACCAGCAAGACCATTGAGGTAAGCAGGCAGCGTCGCAACCAGCGTTTTACCTTCACCGGTTTTCATTTCAGCGATATCGCCATAATGCAGGACCATGCCACCAATCATTTGCACATCAAAATGGCGCATGCCCATGATGCGCTTGCTTGCTTCGCGCACAACGGCAAAGGCTTCTGGCAGCAACGCATCCAGCGTTTCGCCTTTTTCAACGCGCACACGGAATTCATCTGTTTTGGCGCGCAACTGTTCATCAGAAAGCGCTTCCAAGGTCGATTCAAAGCTGTTTATCTGCTTGACAGTTTTTTGCAACTTTTTGAGCTTGCGCGAGTTGCTACTGCCAAAAATGGCACTAAAAATATTAAGATTCATGATTACCCACTACGTAAGATACTGATCTATCTGGTTTGATTGTAAAGCCTAAAAGCCAAGATAATCAGAGGGGTATCAATGCAGTGTGCGATGCACATAACTGGCGGGATCGATTATCCGGCCGTGCTGAAATGCGGCAACAGCGTCCGCTGGCAGCGCTGGAAGCAGACTTGATTGATAAGCAAGCAACACTTGCCGATCATTAAGATGAATTGGGGCCGGTTCTGGCAAACCTAGATTGACGGCGTCAAACAAGGCGTCAGCTGAAAGTGGCGCTGCTTCTACAGAGGCAAAGTCTTGCCCAGCATACGCATCTGTCTGGTCTCCACGGATAAACTCATCGGACGCAAGCGCAGACTCCTGGGAGACCAGCGAACTTGAACCTGCATCCGCAAATGCCAGTTCATAACCCAGATAACCCAGCGCAACTGGCGCCCCCATCAGACAGAGCGACAGGAAGCCTTTCATCCAACCGCGAATCACGATAGTACGGGTGTGTCCGTAACGCTGGTTAACCAGAATCAGTTTCATTCTTCAGGCGGCCAGTACCGGTTTAACGTAAGAAATGGGTACTTGAGAATCCGAGTCAAAGGTGGCCATTTCCCAGGCATCCCTGGTTTTTTCTAGTGTTCTCAACAAGGCATTGTTTAAGGCATGTCCAGACTTATAACCTTTGAACTCTCCTATCAGACTGTAGCCTGTCAGGTACAAATCGCCAATTGAATCCAGTATTTTGTGTTTGACGAATTCATCTTCATATCGCAATCCATCTTCATTCAACACCTTGTAGTCACCAACAGCTATGGCGTTATCCATGCTGGCACCCAGTGCCAGATTGCGATTTCTGAGCTCTTCAAACTCATGCATAAACCCGAACGTCCTAGCACGACTGACTTCTTTTACAAATGATGTGCTGGAGAAATCGATAGTTGCTGATTTGGTATAACGTCGGTAAACCGGGTGATCGTACAGTAAGGTGTAACTGACCTTAAATCCGTCGTACGGCTCTAGGCTGACTGTTTTGTCCCCTTCTACCAAACGAATGGGCTTCAATATTCTGATGAACTGTTTAGGCGCATCCTGTTCTTCAATGCCCGCTGATTGGATCAGGAACACAAATGGACCCGCACTGCCATCCATGATCGGCACTTCGGGGGCACTGACCTCTATGTAGGCATTGTCGATGCCAAGACCTGACAAAGCCGACATCAAGTGCTCAATGGTCGACACCTTGACGTCTCCCTTGACCAAAGTAGTCGACAAGGTGGTCTCACCCACGAGATGGGCTTTAGCTGGCACCTCCGGGCGGGACTCGATATCCGTTCTGATAAAAACAATACCATTGTTAACCGGCGCAGGACGCAAGGTCAGATACACCTTTTGACCTGTGTGCAGGCCAACACCAGTGGCTCGGATCACATTCTTGAGTGTTCGCTGCTTTAACATAGAGGATGCTGGTTCCAGGAAATTGAGTCTGAGAAGGGAGTTCAGCCTTTTCATGGGCGTGGATGATAACAAATATCAACTGATAACCCAAACACTGAATGGATGCAAACATCCCGCCGAATGCCACAAAAAACCACCTGAAGACACCGACCTGTGCTCGATGTCTTCAGGATTTTTGCCACAGGCGCCAGGGGTCAGCGCACTGTATCAATCAGCCTGGCGGCGCAAAAATGCCGGGATATCCAGATAATCCATATTGGTATCCGAGCCAACGGCTTTGCCAAATCCATTGCCCTGCGGCATGGTATGCGACATTTGTGGTCGCGGACGTGCAACTGCAGGCGCTGGGGCGTAACCGCGTGGCTCCTGACGAACTGGTGCAGGGGATGGCGCTGCTACCGACCGAATGTTTTCCATTGCCTTAGGCGGGCGGGCTTCCTGCACACGGATTTCGCCCAGACCGGTTGCCACTACAGTGACACGAATCTCATCGCCCATCGATGGGTCGATAACCGTACCCACAACAACGGTTGCATCATCCGATGCAAAATCAGAGATAGCATCACCCACTTCAGTGAACTCACCCAGAGACAGACTTTCACCCGCGGTGATATTGACCAGAATGCCGCGCGCGCCATGCAAGTTAACATCTTCAAGCAAGGGGCTGCGGATGGCAGCTTCAGCGGCCTCACGCGCACGATCAGGACCCGTCGCATAACCAGTGCCCATCATAGCCATACCCATCTCAGACATCACCGTGCGAACGTCTGCAAAATCCACGTTGATCATACCTGGACGAATGATCAGATCTGCAATGCCTTGCACGGCGCCCAGCAGCACATCGTTGGCAGCCTTGAACGCCTCCAGCAAAGATGCCTGCTTGCCCAGTACCGCCAGCAGTTTTTCGTTGGGAATGGTGATCAATGAGTCAACATGGCGCGACAATTCAGCAATGCCTTGCTCTGCAATCATCGAGCGCTTTTTGCCCTCAAACGGAAAAGGTTTTGTTACTACGGCAACCGTCAGAATGCCTAGCTCACGCGCAACCTCAGCAAAAATTGGGGCACCGCCTGTACCAGTCCCACCGCCCATACCGGCAGTAATAAATACCATATCAGCCCCGCGCAGGATTTCCGCGATTTCTTCGCGATCTTCCAACGCTGCCTGACGACCCACTTCTGGATTGGCGCCAGCACCCAGACCCTTGGTCACAGTACTGCCCATTTGCAGCAGCGTCTTTGCTTGAACGTTTGTCAGAGCTTGAGCATCTGTATTGGCACATACAAACTCAACCCCCTCCACGTGATTGCTGATCATGTGGCGCACTGCATTACCACCACCGCCACCCACACCAACCACTTTGATTACAGCGCTTTGCGGAATACTATCCAGAAGTTCGAACATATGACCCCCTCATGTTGCACAGGTTTTTAAGTAAATTTTTCAAGCAGTTTCAAAAGTTATTCTTTATCCAGTTTTTAATCCGTTTGATCAAAGTGAGCTGAGAATCCTTGACCGGCACCGGATTATGACTGCGCACCTGATGCTGTTGCTGCTTGACACCGTAAAGCAGTAAACCAACACCCGTTGAATAAATCGGGTTACGGACAATGTCCGCTAAACCCTTAACACCTTGCGGCACTCCAATTCTGACTGGCATGTGAAATATCTCTTCGGCCAGTTCAATAACTCCTTCCATTTTGCTGGTACCACCCGTCAGTACAATGCCGGCGGCCATCAGATTTTCGTAGCCACTGCGCTGCAGCTCAGCCTTGACCAGCGTAAACAATTCGTCATAGCGCGGTTCAACAACTTCCGCCAGCGCCTGTCGCGAAAGTTCGCGGGCAGGTCTTTCTCCAACACCTGGCACCTTGATCATATCACCAGGGCTGGCAAGCTGTGTCAGTGCGCAGGCATACTTTATTTTTATTTCATCTGCATTATCAGTCGGCGTTCGTAAAGCCATCGCAATGTCATTGGTTACCTGATCGCCAGCAATAGGGATAACCGCTGTATGACGTATGGCCCCTTCGGTAAAAATTGCTATATCAGTGGTGCCACCACCGATATCGACCATACACACACCCAGTTCCTTTTCATCATCAGTCAGCACCGCATAGCTGGATGCAAGTTGCTCCAGGATAATTTCCTCAACCTGAAGACCACAGCGCTTGATGCATTTTTCAATATTCTGGACTGCGTTGATGGCACAGGTCACCAGATGCACTTTAGCCTCGAGTCTGACGCCCGACATACCCAAAGGCTCTTTCACACCTTCCTGGGAATCTATAATGTATTCTTGGGGCAGGATATGCAGCACGCGCTGATCGGCTGGTATGGCAACTGCTTGGGCTGCATCGATAACTCGATCGATATCGGCGCGAGTAACTTCACGATCACGAATCGCGACAATCCCATGGGAATTCATGCTACGGATGTGGCTTCCGGCAATACCCGCATATACCGAATGGATGCGGCAGCCTGCCATTAACTCCGCTTCTTCAACCGCGCGCTGTATCGACTCCACAGTGGACTCAATGTTTACCACCGTGCCTTTTTTTAATCCGCGTGAACGATGCCTACCAATGCCGACAATATTCAAACCGCCATCCGCGTTGAGCTCACCTACAATCGCCACGACCTTGGACGTACCAATGTCCAGACCAACGATCATATTGCTGTTATCTGCAGCACTCATAATTAACCCTGCTCTCACCGACTTGCGACGGCGTCAACCGCGTCGGATTTGTTACTGACTGAAATGCCGTTGCTGTAACGAAGATCTATCGTTTCAGCATTGGCCAACTGTTCTGCAAGTCCACCCTCAACGAGGCGAACAAATCTTGTAACCCGCTCATCCATATCTTCTCTGCCAATGCGCAGGACGGGGCCATCAATAATTTCACCGTTCCAACTACCGCGAGCGTCCACGCTTATCATGCGCAATTTCATGTCGATACCGGACAGCAGCTGATTAAGGTGCTCATACATCACCAGCACCAGAGCCTCGCTGCCTTCCGGACCGCTTAACGCGGGCAACTCGAGTTCCGGCCCGCGCATGGGCGGGGTAAAAACCTTGCCATGTTCGTTGAGCAACGCAGTCTGGCCCCACTGGGCAATCGGGCGATGCTCATCAATCATGATGACCAATCCATCAGGCCAGACTCTGCGCACCATCGCGCGAGCCACCCATGGATTGAGTTCAAGCTCAGCGCGAAGGTCCTGCACATCAACCCCAAGGAAGCCGGACTCTGTGTATCGCGCGAGTATCATCCTGACTTCTTGCTCCGTTACACGATGCAAAGGGGACTCCAGTCGAACGGTGTTGATTGGTTTGTTTATTACCGGCCGATCAAAATCGGGCAAATTCAATGCCGGCATTTGCTGTGCAAGCACGGCAATCGAATCAGAAATCACACCACGGTACTGATTGATAAAAATTCCACACAAGCCAATCACAGCTATCAGCAACAACCATCTGCCTAAACGTCGAGGCCCTTTCACATCATTCGCGTCATCGGTGACCTTACCTTCCGGACGAACTGCATGGCGGCTTTCTGCGCGAATGGGCGCGAAGTCAATGGGTGACTCATTGCCGTCGTTGTAGGCAGAAAATGAACTCGTGCGACGCTCGCTCATGACTTGGTGCCACCCTCCTGCGTTGCGCTCTGAAACTGATCACCATCAAGAATTCGCAGCACCAGCTCATCAAAACTGATACCCAGTGCAGCTGCTGACATTGGCACCAAGCTATGATCCGTCATGCCTGGCACGGTATTGATTTCAAGCAACCAGAATTGCCCGGACTGATCCTGCATGACATCAATGCGCCCCCAATCACGCGCATCCACCGCGTTGAACGCTTTCAGGCAGATGTCCGCCAACTCTTGGGTTTTTTGTTCACTTAAAGGTGCTGGACAAAAGTACTGGGTGTCATTTGCAATATATTTGGCGTCAAAATCATAAAACTCATGATGGGTACGCATTTCTATCGCCGGGAAGACCTGACCATGAATGACAGGCACAGTAAACTCAGCACCAAAAATGCGCTGTTCAGCCATGATCTCGGCGTCATACTCGCTAGCTTTTTCGTAGGCAAGTTTTAGCTGCTCAGCGGTTTTCACCATAGACATCCCGATACTGGAGCCTTCATGAGCGGGTTTGACCACCACCTCTCCCAACGCCGCAATTAATGCAGACCAGTCGGTGTCTGAGCTCAGCAAACTGGAACGAGGTGTCGGCAAGCCCAAGGACTGCCAGATCAGTTTAGTTTTAATTTTGTCCATGCTCAGCGCAGAGGCAAGCACACCACTGCCTGTATAGGGAATCCGCATCAATTCCAGCATGCCCTGAAGCGTGCCATCCTCACCACCACGGCCGTGCAACATGTTAAAAATCTTGTCGACAGGCTCACGGGTCAAACGCTCTACCAAATGCTGGTCCACATCAATCGCAAAGGCGTCAACGCCACTGCGCAACAATGCCTGTAGCACTGCATTTCCGCTCAGCAATGAAATGCCACGCTCGGCAGAACTTCCACCCAACAGCACAGCAACCCTGCCGCTTGATGGTCTCTTTCCTGATTGATTGCGTTTGTTCTGAGTCATTTACACAAAACCTTGAGTAGCCAGAGTTCTGCACAACGCACCAACGCTGCCAGCTCCCTGTGTTATTACAATGTCACCATCTCTCACCAGATCTCTGAGCACATCGCGCACTTCTTCCTCTGTCTGCACAAACAGCGGATCAATCCGCCCGCGCAAACGAATACTGCGACACAAACTTCGCGAGTCCGCACCAGGAATGGCGTCCTCACCTGCGGAGTACACATCCAGCATCAACAAGACATCAACGTCGGACAATACCTTGACAAAATCGTCATACAGATCCTTGGTGCGCGTGTACCTGTGCGGCTGGTAAATCATGACCAATCGCGCTTCCGGCCAGCCTGCGCGCAGCGCAGCAATGGTGGCAGCGACTTCGGTGGGATGATGACCGTAGTCATCCAGCAACATGATGCTGCCATCCTTTACCGGGAACATTCCTTGTGACTCAAAACGTCTGCCGACACCTTCAAATTTGGACAGACCGGTGCAGATGGCCTCATCACCGATGCCCTCATCTGTCGCCACAACAATTGCGGCCGCGGCATTTAATGCATTGTGTCGACCCGGGATGCCCAGATCGATTTTTAAGGTAGCGTGTCCATCGGGTCTTATCACCTCGAAGCTGGTGAATTGCCGATGCTGACTTAAACCTATGATGCGATAGTCCGCTTTTTCAGAGAACCCGTAGGTGATCACAGGACGCGAAATTCTCGGCAGAATTTCCTCTATCACCGGATCATCGATACACAAAACCGCCAGACCATAAAATGGCAAATTGTGCAGGAATTCGATGAAGTAGCTTTTCAGCTTATTAAAGTCGCCGTCATACGAACCCATATGATCTGTATCGATATTGGTTACCACGGCAACCATTGGTTGCAGATGAAGAAAGGACACGTCACTTTCATCGGCTTCGCACACCAGATATCTGCTCTCACCCAAGCCGGCATTGGTGCCTGCACTGTTCAGCCGCCCACCAATCACAAATGTTGGCGCGAGTTTGGCTTCAGCAAAAACGGATGCAACCAGACTGGTTGTGGTGGTTTTTCCATGAGTGCCGGCAATGGCCACAGAATGTCGGTAGCGCATCAACTCACCCAGCATTTCTGCTCGCGGGATGATGGGCTTGCCTGATACTTTGGCTTGAACAAGTTCAGGGTTTTCGTGGCTGACCGCGCTGGAGTACACCACCACATCTGCGCTAAGAATATTGCGCTCATGGTGTCCAATAAATACCTGGGCGCCCATGCCAACCAGACGCTCAGTTACCACGCTGTCTTTGATGTCGGACCCAGTAATTTTGTATCCCTGATTCAGCAATACTTCTGCTATTCCACACATGCCTGCGCCACCAATACCAACAAAATGGATCGTCTTGATGCGACGCATTTCCGGAACCTGGTAATAGCGTCCGGAGCTATTAGTGATTACTCGAGCAGTCAAATCAGTCATTACACATCTCCAGACAGATGGCGCTTACTTTTTCACCTGCATCTGGGACAGCTTTGGATTGGGCTGCAGCGGCCATTGCGCGTAGTTGTGCAGGACTGTTAATCAGCCCGTTCAGTGTTTCTTTTAACAGTTCAACGGTCAGTGTATTTTGAGGTAACAAAGCGGCTGCACCAGACTCCGCCAACCAGCGGGCATTGGCTGTCTGATGGTCATCGATCGCATAAGGATATGGCACTAACAAAGATGGCAAACCAGCTACGGCTATCTCTGCCAGAGTGCCCGCGCCTGCGCGGCAAAGCACAATGTCTGCCCAGCCATAGGCTTGAGCCATGTCAGTAATAAAGGGCATTATTTTGTGTTTACCCGCTGTGTCGATACCGGCGGCTTTATAACTTGCCGAGGTGTCTTCAAACTTGTCTTTGCCTGTCTGGTGCCAGACCTCGATCGGCAGTGAAGAATCTGCTATCAACTGTGGAATCAATTGATTGATTGCCGCAGCGCCAAGGCTTCCCCCAAGTACCAGCAGTCGCAAAGGGCGCTCGCCAGTGAAAGCCTGGAAATCATCTGTATCATTGTCAGAGGCCATCGCTGCAATTTCAGAACGCACAGGATTGCCGGTATTTATGACGCGCGTAGAGTCAGGAAATGTATGTGGAAACGCTTCCAGTACACGTTTCGCAAAAGGCTGCAACAACCGATTGCTGGTGCCGGCGATCGCATTCTGCTCATGAATCAGCAAGGGCTTTCGTAGCAGCCATGCAGCGAGGCCACCAGGCCCGGTAACATAACCACCCATGCCCAAGACACAGCATGGATTGATACTGCGCAACAAGACCACCGCTTGCCAAACAGATCGCAATAGCATAAATGGTGCACGCACCAGCGCCAGACGACCTTTGCCACGCAAACCACTGACACTGAGTCTGTTTAATCGAATGCCGGTATCGCGCAGCACGTCATTTTCCATTCCGCCGGGTGTGCCTAACCACTCCACGTGAACACCGTGTGCTTGCAATTGACGCGCAATTGTTAACGCAGGGAAAATGTGTCCTCCGGTACCTGCAGCCATGATCAGAACTGTGTGATGAGTCATTCTGCATGCTCCTCATCTGTCTGAGTGATGAGCTGACCCGTTTGCAACTCATAGTCGGCACGCAGTAAGACGCCCATCATCAGGCAACTTATTAACAGACTGTTTCCGCCATAACTGAGAAACGGCAAGGTCAATCCTTTAGTAGGCAAAAGACCTGTGTTCACACCAAAATTGATGAAGGTCTGCGTCGCAAACACCATCGCAATACCATAAGTCACATAGGCTACAAAGTACGCACCTTGCTGCTCTGCTGCCCTACCAATAGTCATCGCTTTGCCAATCAATGTGGCAAATAGCAGCAGCACAACAACCACGCCGACCAAACCGGTTTCCTCTGCCACAATGGACAGCACAAAGTCAGTATGTGCTTCTGGCAAGAAGTAGAGTTTCTGCAAACTGTTGCCAAGACCCACACCCGTCCACTCGCCGCGACCAAAGGCGATGAGCGCTTGAGTCAATTGATAGCCTTCACCATAAACATACTCATCTGCCCACGGGTTTAGAAATGATGTCAACCGGCTGATCACGTGGGGTTTCATGATGGCAAGCGACGCAACACCCGCGAAACTGATCATCATGATCAACACAAAACGGTGTAAGCGCGCGCCCGCGAGGAACAACATGGTGAAGGTAGTAGCCATCAAGATGACCATGGCGCCATGGTCAGGTTCCAGATACAACAGAACAACCAGCAAGCCAAGAATACCCATAGGTTTCAGGAATCCTGCCCAATTGTTATGCACTTCTTCACGACGTCGGGACAAGTATGCCGCCATGTAAAGGATCAGGAACAATTTGGTCATTTCAGACGGCTGCAATCGGTAGAACCCAAGGTCCAGCCACCGGGCACTACCATTAACAACGGTACCAACGCCGGGCATTAATATAACTGCCAACAAAAGCCCTGCGACGATCAATAAAATATGGGAGATGCGGTACCATATTTTCATGCTGATGGTCAGAACAACAAAAATTATGATGAGACCAAGGCCAATAAAAAATACTTGGCGTTTAAAAAAATACAATGGGTCGTTGGCCAAGCTACTGCCCAGATCCATGGACGCAGACGTCATCATCACCAAACCGATACCCATCAATGTCAGGGTAATCAGCCACAATGTGTTTGGTGCCTGTATATGCCTCGCACCTGAAACACGTTCGGCGCCGCGGTTACGCGAGAACGGAAACTTGATTGAAAGAAGGCTCATGTCAGTGCCTCCACTGCCGCAGCAAACGCCCTGCCACGATGCGCAAAATCTTTGAACATGTCGTAACTTGCACATGCGGGCGATAACAGTACGGCATCACCCACTGCCGCACTTAAACACGCTTCATTGACAGCTTCTTCCATGGAAGTCGCCCGCATGATGTCAATACGATGCCCGATCACATGTGCAATTTTGTCAGCGTCTTTGCCTATCAAAATAACTCGTTTTACAAACCGATCCAGCGCGGGTAACAAAGCCGTAAAGTCCTGCTCTTTGCCTACACCGCCAGCGATCAAAACGATGTCGCCTGCTGTCCTTTCACCAATACCTTCAAGTGCAACCAGCGTTGCGCCGACATTGGTGCCTTTAGAGTCATTATAGTAATCAACGCCTTTGTAACGACGGACCAACTGACAACGGTGAGGCAGCCCCGGGAATTCACGCAGAGTGTCCAGCATGGCCTCAGTTGGCAGACCAACAGCACGTCCCAGCATAAAGGCGGCCATCGCATTCGCCAGATTATGGCGGCCGGCTATTCTGATCTCACTGGCCGCTATCACAGGCTGCCTATCCACAGCCAGCCATGTCTGGCCTTCATAACTGACAACACTGGCACCTTCTGCCGAAATGTGGTCAATACCGTATGAGCTACTATGGGCAGATTGCGCTTGTGCGTCTGGTGATGACCATGGCAATGATTCAGGCGCATCACGATTGACTACGATGTGTTTGCACCCGTTAAAAATGCGCTGTTTGGCTGCCATATAGTCATGCATGCTGGCATAACGATCGAGGTGGTCCTCGCTGATATTCAGAATGGTGACAACGTCGGCATTTAACTGCTGTGTTGTTTCCAATTGAAAACTTGAAAGCTCCAAGACATACAGATCTCGCTCACCAGCACGCAATAGATCGAGTGCAGGCGT
>DITX01000195.1:11945-23833 GCA_002422225.1 Gammaproteobacteria bacterium UBA6173 | reverse complement strand
TTACCGCACCCTTTCACCCTTACCTTTTCAACGCCGAAGCGCATGAACTGGCGGTCTACTCTCTGTTGCACTTTCCGTGGGCTTTCACCCCCCAGGCGTTACCTGGCGTTCTGCTCTATGGAGCCCGGACTTTCCTCCACCAGATGCCTCGATTTGCGCTGACGCGCACAAAGAAGCGGTTCCGATAGCGACTGCCTAGCTGACTCAGGACGCAGGTTAAGTGAGCGACTGTCTTTATTCAAGCGATTTATTTCTTGCAGCTTGGTCTGCACACCGGCACATGGCACACTGGTCTAATGAAAAATGCACCTTTCAATCAACGCAAATCTTACCTGTGGCTTTTGTCACTACTTGTGCTTGCCACTATTACGCTGGGGGCTGCGCTGGCCTTCCAACAAAAAGACACCTTGGTGCTTCGCGTAGCGAATCAATTGCTGCGTATCTATGACATCCAAATAACCAGCCTTAAAGGCGTCCGTTTTACCCTGCAATCTCTCAGCGCAGACACTATTGAGATGCAGATACCACAGTCCCCGGACGTCCAGACAATAAGGAACATACATCTACAATTTGATTTGTCTGAGCTTTTTGGTGGCAGAATCAACTCACTCACCGCTGAGCAAGTAACCTTATCTGTGCCGTTGCTGAACAACCACGAAGGCTTGAATGCCACCCTAAACAAGTTGGATANNGTCAGCGCCTTAACAGATGAAGATACCGGGTTTCAATCCAGCGCAGTCCGCATCGACAGCTTAGTAGAATTCAGCTATGAAGCTGACCAGTTAGGTTTAACGCTTCCTCAGGGCCTGCACGTGAACTTAGAGTCCGCCCGCTATGGAAATTTAAGCTTGCAACAAATCGAACTGATCTCCAGCCAAGCGTGGCAACTTGAACTGGATACCACGGATCAATCGTTTTCGCTGAGCACAGGCACAACGAGTCTGTCGTTCAACACAACGGGCACCATGAACTCACGCGTCAGTATCAATGACATCCACGGTTCATGCAGGGCACTGGACGGTTGTGATGCCAGCGCCCATGTTGATGTCAGGCTAACGTCCTACCAGTCACCGGATTCCCAGCTAGAAATTGCCGGGCTAGGTTTTACAAGCAATGTCGAATTACGCTACCACGCCCGGACTCTGAACGTAAGCTTACCCCCCGCTCTTGATTTCTCAATGGAATCTGGTCGGTATACCGGCTATCGAATTGAACAGTTAGCAGCAATGTCGGAAGCGCCCTGGGAGTTTGAGATTGATCTTGATGCTATGCAAGCCTCCCTGAATGCAAAATCCACCGAACTGAAACTCCCAGTGATCCGCACGCGCACCGACTCTGAAACACCCAGCTTGAGCGGCCTTACCCTGCACTTGCAGCAACTCGACATGCGCTTTGATTTGTCGGCGACTCAAAGTCGGCCATGGTACCAGCAATTGTCTGGCTCGGCCGAGCTGGATGTCTCACAGGTTTACACCACATTGGCACCTTATAATTTTTGGCCTTACCAATGGAGCACTCAAGTGCAATGGTTAAACACGGATCAACTGTTGATTGATCTGCTTGCAAACCACTCGGGAAACCAGCTGTTTTCTATCAGGCTTGATCACAGCATCTACAACAAACGGGGCAAGGCCACCTTTGAACTGGAAGAGCTTAACTTCTCTCCCGCTGGTGCGCGCTTGAGTAGCTACGTCTCTCCCTTGCCTTTTGATGCAGACCTGCTGGATGGCACGGTCGCGGCGCAGGGCAATGTTGCCTGGCACGCAGACCCTGCCTCAGATATCTGGCAACCTGAAGGTCAAATACAGTTAGAACTGCGAAAGCTCGCAGGATTTGTGGATGAGATTGTTTTTTCCGGGCTTGAAGCAAGCAGCACCTGGTCATTCAGGCCAGACTATTCCGTTGCAACTCAATCAGACTTTATATTGGACATCCGCGCAATAGATCCAGGCATTCCCCTGTTTAATGTCCAAAGTTCAGTGTCTGTGGATTCAGCCAGCGGCCTGATCCAATTGCTATCCCCGCACGCCGGGGTATTTGGAGGGACCGTCAGCACAGACAGAATTGATATCTTCCTGCCGCAGGAAAACCGTGTTGAAGAGCTGGGCGAGACATTTGATATCGCGATTGCGGATATCGATATTGCACAAGTCCTAAGCTTGAGTGCTTATGAACAAGTCAGCGCTACCGGCATTATCAGCGGGGTACTGCCTGTCAGATTCAAGGGCCTCAAACCTGTAATTGAAGCCGGACAGCTGAGTGCGTCACAACAAGGCGGCTCCATCCGCTACGATCAGGGCGGAATCGCGTCCGGCAATCAGAATCTGGATTTGGTTTATCAGGCATTGGAGCATTATCAATATGACACGCTCAGTGCAGGCGTGGATTTTGATGAACATGGCGAACTGAATCTGGCCTTGCAGATGCGCGGGCAGAGTCCAAATGTAGGACAGGGTCAACGTATCAATCTGAATCTGAATATCAGCGACAACATTCCCGCATTGCTGCAAAGTCTGCAAGCTGCAGATAATATGGCCGAGCGTCTTCAGGACATGCTGGAGTAAATGAGCCTGATATCTCTAAGCAACAACATTCAGCTGCAATTCAGGATGACGTGTTACAGTAACACCAGACCTAACAGAGGAAGTACTCAACATGCTGGCAATAAAACAATCGGATGACCAGCCAGTGTCAGGCACCCTTGCTAAGCTCGGCTGCATACTGGCACTCAGCGCTGTATTTACGGCAGGCTGCACACCCACGGTACAAGTGGCTATGCCAAGCGAGCCAATCACCATCAACCTGAACGTGCGTATCCAGCACGAGATTCGGGTAAAGGTTGAGCGCGAGCTGGATGACATTTTTAGCGAGGACAGCGGACTTTTCTAAGACTGAAAGGCCACTGATCAATCCCTGAGGCAAAAGGAAAAATATGATGAACAGCACGTTGCATAAAAGTACAAAAATATCGGTTTACATGGCATTGGTATGGATAATGCTGATCAGCATGCCAGCGGCGCTGGCTCAAAGTCTCGACGAGGCCAAGGCCACAGGCCTGATTGGTGAAAAACGCGATGGTTACATCGGCCTTGTGCAGGGGTCTGCGCCGCCCGCTGTTGTCGCCCTTGTCGAAGACGTGAATCGCCAACGCAGAGAGCGATATCAACAAATAGCGCGGGAGAACAACATCAGTGTTGAACAAGTAGCGCAATTAGCGTTTAACAAAGCCGTGGAAGCAACCCGGTCGGGTCACTTTCTGGAAGATGCAAGTGGGCGGTGGGTCAGAAAGCCCTGATTAGCGCCCACCGGCTAACTCAAGTGCTCGTTTGTACAAGCCATTTTTCTTGAGGCCAGTGATTTTTGCGACCAGAGCAGCTGCCTGTTTCACGGGCAACTCTTCCAGCAGTATGTGTAATTGGCGATCTGCTTCAAGTTGAAGTTCTTGCTCATCGGGCGCAGGCGCGCCATGAATCAACACCACAAATTCGCCGCGACGGTTGTTATCGTCAGCCAAAATCCACTGACTCAGCGCCGCGAGACTGTCACCATGGATGGTTTCCCAGGTCTTGGTCAGTTCGCGACAGATCACCGCTTGTCGCTGAGCACCAAACACCTCATGCATGTCCAGAATACTGTCAGCAATACGATGAGGAGACTCATAGAATATCAATGTTCTTTGTTCGCCAGCCAAGGATTCGAACAGTTGTCGGCGCGCGCCTTGCTTATGAGGAGGAAACCCCTCAAAAACAAACCGGTCAGTTGGCAGGCCAGCTGCGCATAATGCAGCAGTCAACGCACAGGCACCGGGTATGGGAATAACCGGCACGTTGAGTGAGCGTGCGCGGGCAACCAGACTGTATCCGGGGTCAGATATCAGTGGCGTACCAGCATCACTGATCAGCGCCACGCTGCGACCGGCACTCAGTTCAGAGAGAATGGCATCTTCGCGTGCAGAAGAACTAAAATCGTGATACGAAACAAGGCGCGTAGCAATACCAAAATGCTGCGTGAGTCTGCTGCTGTGGCGCGTATCCTCGGCTGCAATCAAATCCGCACTTTTAAGAACCTCAATTGCGCGCTGGCTGATATCACCCAGATTGCCGATAGGCGTTGCAACAATGTACAACGCTGCAGAGCCAGTTAGTTGATGTACCATGACATTAGTTTCCAAGCAGTGCTTCAAATGAGACTGGGATGATAGCAAATAAGGAAAGTCGCCACCTGCCAGTGGTGCCTGCTATGATAAAAAGAGTTTCAGGAGTATTCGACAATCAACATGATTAATCAAACTTGTTACCGTCTGGCAACTGCTGCCTTATTGGCAACCTTACTATTGCAATGCGCAGGCGCAGGGAATCAACAAGCTTCCAGAGCGTCGA
Source organism: Gammaproteobacteria bacterium UBA6173 (assembly GCA_002422225.1). Classification (GTDB taxonomy): domain Bacteria; phylum Pseudomonadota; class Gammaproteobacteria; order Pseudomonadales; family Pseudohongiellaceae; genus Pseudohongiella. The sequence continues at coordinate 19,454 of DITX01000195.1, read as the reverse complement.
ATAATGCTCAGTCTGGCGTTACATCTGACGCGCCACAAGCGGAAATCAGCGAGATCAATCAACTACTTGCACTGGCAGCAGATGCGCAATCACCGCTTGCCGAGCAGCTTACGATTCAGGCGGCTGAACTCGCCTTGGCAGATGATGATATAGACACCGCATACGCCATTCTGGGCAGTCTGGGTGAAGATTCAAACTGGCCTATGACCGTCCGAACTCGATCAGCCTTGCTCCGTGCAGAACTCGCCATTCACGCTGGGGAATTCGATCGAGCCTTGATTTTACTCAACGGCTCGCCATTTGAACGCGCGAATGAATTGAACAATGAGGTTCGTCAGCGTTTGATGGCACTACGGGCAAGAGCGTTTCTCGGCATGAATCAGTTTCTGGCTGCTGCACGCGAGCATACACGCATGGTGGCTTTGTTGCGCCCCGAGCAACAAGAACAAAATATTGATCAGATCTGGCAGATTCTGGCTTCAGCCCCGCCCGGCAGCCTACAAGCTCAAAGTGCGCTAATTGACTCGTATGAGCTGCGGGGCTGGATAGAACTGGTGAATTTGATTAATAGCTCCAGTAACAATGTTGAGCAACAGGTCAGGGCCATCGCAGCCTGGCAAAGCCGTTGGACTCAACACAGTGCGGCTAAAAATTTGCCGCGGGCACTGTCGTTTACTGTTGACGTTCTGAACACACGAGCTGAACGTATTGCTCTGATGCTCCCACTTTCGGAAGCCGCTGGAAAGGCTGTCAGTGAAGGGTTTTTAGCGGCCTATTATGAAGCCCGTGGTCAGTCTCAACAGGTGCCCGAAATTCAGATTTATGACACCACTGGCATTACCGATATCTTACCGCTATACAACCAGATTGCGGATGGCGGGTTTGACTTGATCGTGGGTCCGTTGCGCAAAGATTCTGTTCGACAACTACAATCACAAACCGCCCTGCGAGTGCCTACACTGGCCCTGAACTATGGTGATGAGGGTGTACCAACACCACCAAATCTATATCAGTTTGGGCTGGCACCCGAAGATGAAATTCGTCAAACAGTCAAAATGGCACATCAAGCAGGTCATCAAGTCGCCGTTATCATGACCCCGTCAGGCAATGAGTACACTCGCATCCGGGACACGTTCACCAGCGAGTGGGAAAAATTGGGCGGGAATGTTGTGGCTGCTGCCGGTTTCGGCGGAAGCGGAAGCTACTCCGACAATATCAGGCGAATGCTTGATGTTGATGATAGCGAAGCACGCGCAATCCAGCTGCGCAGCGTCATTCCGCGCAGCAATCTCGTTTTTACACCGCGGCGCCGACAGGACGTTGATGTGTTATTTCTGTTGGCCAATCCTGCGGAAGGCCGTCAAATAAGACCAACGATGGGCTTCCATTTTGCGGGGGATGTCGCTATTTATGCCTTGCCTGCCATCTATGATGGACTTGCATACGATGGCGGCACCAGCACGAATGTCAATCGCGATCTGAATGGGATTACATTTATCGATGCTCCCTGGTTATTAACGTCCGATGACCCGTTGAAGTCTTCAACCGCCCAAGCATTTGCAGCTGGCGCGGGACCTGTAGAGCGCCTTCGCGCCATGGGCGTAGACAGTTACCGCTTACACAACCGACTGGCACAGCTTGCCAATTTTCCGGGTGTAAGCATCCAAGGGGCAACCGGCAAACTGTCTATGGGCAATGATGGCAGCATACAACGGGAGCTACTGGCCGCGCAGTTTGTAGAGGGCAGCATTGTGTTGCCCACTGCCGCTTCCGGCAACTCAGCTGTCGATTCACCCTGAATTACTTACCTTTTTATATGATTGCGGAGACAAGGATGTCCCAGCCAAACGACTCACCAACAAAAACACACCAATCGGCAACGGCACCTACACTGCGGCGCCAAACCGGTGTCGCCTATGAACAATTGGCGGCATCCTATCTGCAAAGATTTGGCTTACAACTCATCAGCAGTAACTATAATTGTCGTCTTGGCGAAATTGATCTGATTATGAGAGAAGGCAGCACTCTGGTGTTTGTGGAAGTGCGGTATCGATTGAGAAGTGACTTCATCAGTCCCGTGATCAGCATCAATGCCAGAAAACAACAGAAACTGCTAAGAACAGCACAAGTCTATCTCAAACACCATAATTTGACAGATACAGTACCCTGTCGTATTGATCTTATAGGTATCACACGATGCAAGTCGGCGGGAACCTTACAGTACGAGTGGATTAAAAACGCTATCCAGACACATTCTTGAATTTGTATGCACGCAAGCGGTGCAACAGTCGGTCTCCCATTGACGGTGGTTTGCAGTAGAATGCGACTCCAGACACACGTTATCCGGCTCCGGCAGGTTTAAATGACACCCGAACAACGAATACAAGCACATTTTCAGCAAAGTATCTTTGGATTGAGCACCAGTCTTGATACTCAAGTGGATTTGATCCGCATGGCTGCCGAGCGCATCGCCGAGTCTTTACTGCAAGGAGGCAAGATACTCGTCTGTGGTAACGGGGGCTCAGCTGCGCTTGCGTCGTATTTTAGTGCTTTATTGCTGAATCGCTTTGAGCGAGAACGCCCAGCATTGCCGGCAATTGCCTTGTCAGCTGACTCAGTGGCCATGACGGCAATTGCGGCAGATCTTCAATATCGCTCGATTTATGCACAACAAATACGAGCTCTGGGCCAGCATACCGACATATTGTTAGTGCTGACATCGGGTCGCAACAGCGCGAATCTTCGCGAAGCAGTCAGCGCTGCTTATGATAGAGAGATGCCCGTCATAGTCATCAGTTGCGAAGACAGTGGAAACGTGACGGAGATGTTACAATCTGGCGATATTGAATTGCGAGTGCCCGCGCGGGCGGGATACCGGAGCCAGGAAATACAATTAACTGTTCTGCACTGCCTGTGTGACTTGATAGATGTACAAATTTTTGGAGAGGAAATATGAGTATTAAAAGATTTGTGTTAATCAGCCTGTTGCTGGGAAGCTCTGCGTGCACCACCATTTTGACCGAAACTACCGGGGACCAAGGCTTACAGGAAGATAGGTACATACGTACAGCAGGCACCGTTGTAGAAGATGAGTCCATCGAGACCAAAGTTACAGTAAATATGCGCTCACAGCAGCGCCAGTTCCGGGACGCAAGTTTTGACGTCGTCAGCCATAATGGCGTTGTATTGCTCGTTGGTCAGGTGCAGTCAGAAGCTCTTAAACAAGAAGCTACACAGATCGCCTCCGAAGCAAGTATCCATGTCCGTCGTGTTCACAACGAGTTAGAGATATCCGGCCCGCGCAGTCTGCTATCGAGAAGTAACGACACCTGGTTGGCGACCAAAGTGCGCACTCAATTGGCTGCAAACGATCAAATCAACTCAAATCGCATGCGAGTTATCGCAAACAACGGTACCGTCTATTTAATGGGAATCGTTGACCGCGCTGAAGGCGAACGCGCAAGTAATCTCGCACGCAGTGTTGGCGGCGTTCTGCGCGTTGTAAACGTTTTCGAATTTATCTGATATCAGCAAGCGGCGCACTCAGTGCGTCGCTTACTTGACCACACGCAGTGACGCTCTTCCGCGAGTTTTCTTATCAGACTCCGAGGTTTTAACCGCGCTCAATGAAGCCGGGGGTTTAGGCGGAACCGGAGGAACAGGACTTGGTTTCTCTGTATCAAAGACCATGCCCTGTCCATTTTCACGTGCATAAATACCCATCACCGCAGAAACTGGCACATAAACAGGTGTTGGTATGCCAGCAAAACGACCATTAAATTCTACGGCCTCATTACCCATATGCAGCGCATGCACGGCAACGGGCGATATGTTCAGTATAATCTGGCCGTCTTTAACGTAATCCTGCGGAACCTGCACGTCCTGAGCGTAGGCATTGACCACGATGTAGGGCGTGCAGTTATTCTCCAAAATCCACTCGTACAAGGCACGAAGCAGAAATGGCCGACTTGAGTTCATGCTCATCGGCAAAGGCCTATACCATTTCCTTTTCCTGATCTGACAGACTTATTCGCACAGAATCACGCGCGAACAATCGAGCCCGATATTCAAGAAGAGGCTGAACAGACTTATGATTACCAAGATCAATACCCAATGAAGGTAATCGCCACAGTATGGCAGTGACACAACAGTCAACCACACTAAACTCGTCGCTCATAAAATAGGGTTTTTCAGCAAAAATGGGCGCGATTGATACCAAACTCTCGCGCAATTCCCGACGCATTTTGTCTTGTTGGCCCGCAGTGCCTTTACCTGCACTCAGATCATCAACCACCGAGCACCAGTCTCGTTGAATGCGGTACATCCACAAACGACTTTGCGCCCTCGCTACCGGATAAACCGGAAACAAGGGCGGGTGTGGAAATCGTTCATCAAGATATTCCATCATGATATTGGCTTCGTACAGCACAAGATCACGATCAACTAAGGTTGGCAGGCTGTTATACGGATTTAAGGAAGCCAGATCCTCGGGCGTGTGTGCAGGGTCAACATTAACTGTTTCGACAGTAACCCCTTTTTCTGCCAGCACAATTCTTACCCGATGGCTGTATTGGCTACGGCCATCGGAGTAAAAGATCATGGAAGAGCGTTTAGCAACTACACCCATACTGCTGTCCTCAATAAATCTTCTCAGTCAGAGTTGACTGGTGAAGAGCGTATCAGTGGATACGTCTCCAGTATTCACGATTCAGCAGCGTTACCAAAACAAACAGTATCGCGAGAAAACCGAGCACATATACACCAATCTCCTGACGCTTGAGACGTATTGGCTCTCCAACGTAGTAGAGGAAATTCACCAGATCATAAATCACGGCGTCGAATTCTTCTGGAGACAGCTGACCCGTCCCATCAACATGTGTCAGTTCACAATCTTCAGGCGCTGACGCATTGTTGCTGCAGATCACGTCACCCTGCAGCTCATACAACACATTAGGCATACCCACATTGGGAAATATTGAATTATTTACACCCCAGACACGAGTACCATCCTCATAGAATGAACGCAGATAGGTATACAGCCATTCAGGGCTACGCACGCGGGCAATCAGCGTCAGGTCTGGCGGAGTAACACCAAACCACGCGTTACCATGCTCAGGGCGCATGGTGTTATCCATCAAATCACCAATGGCAGCCTCACCAAACACCAGATTATTCATCATCAGATCTGTCGGAATGCCCAGATCATTAGCAGTGCGCTCATAACGGGCGTACTGCAGCGAGTGACAAGAATGGCAGTAGTTCATATAGGTATTCAAACCACGCTGCATGGACGCCTGATCTCTAACGTCCATCTCGACGTGATCGAGATCTACAGTGACTTCAGCACCAACCGCTTTAAGAGGCAGCAGTACCAGTGCAGCCAGCAATGCCAGTGTCAGCACAAATTGCTTGTTGGTAATCCAGCGGCCAGTCACACGAGAAGGTTCCGGGAAAGTCTGCTCTTTCTTCGTGTACCAAGGCATCATGAAGAAGAACAAGAAGTACAGTACGGTAGTAATCTGAGCCAGCACCGTGCGTCCCGGGCTGACAGACAAGGTACCTAGGTAACCCAGAATCAGGAAGCTGGCAGTAAAGATCAGCAGCGCAACACGGCTGTACCAGCCTTTATAGCGAATGGATTTAACAGGACTACGGTCAAGCCACGGCACCACAAACAAAATGGCGATCGCACCAAACATGACAATCAGCCCCCAGAACTTGGCATCAATACCAAATAAGGGCACTGTTACGGCGCGCAGCATCGAGTAGAACGGTGTGAAATACCAGACTGGCGGCACGTGAGCCGGTGTTACCAGCGCATTCGCTTCCTGGAAATTCGGCGGCTCGAGGAAATATCCACCCATTTCAGGCATAAAGAAAATGATGAAGCAGAACACAAAGAAGAAGACAGTGACGCCTACAAGATCGTGAACAGTGTAGAACGGATGGAACGGAATGCCGTCGACCGGAATGCCATTTGCATCCTTGTTCTTTTTGGTTTCGATACCATCAGGGTTGTTAGAACCCACTTCGTGCAATGCCAACAGGTGCAGTACAACCAGCGCAATCAGAATGATCGGCAGAGCAACAACGTGCAGGGCAAAGAAACGGTTCAACGTGGCTCCTGAGATCAGGAAGTCTCCACGCACCCAAACCAGCAGGTCTTCACCAATCACTGGAATTGCACCAACCAAGGATACAATAACGTTTGCACCCCAGTATGACATCTGGCCCCAGGGCAGTACGTAGCCCATGAAACCTTCCATCATCAGTACCAGATAGATGGCCATGCCAAATACCCAGATCAATTCACGCGGCTTTTTATAAGAGCCATACATCAGGCCACGGAACATGTGCAAGTACACAACCACAAAGAAAGCAGAGGCACCAGTAGAATGGATGTAGCGTATCAGCCATCCAAATTCAACATCACGCATGATGTATTCGACCGATGCGAAGGCTGCTTCTGCACTGTTTGTGTAGTGCATGGTCAGGAAAATGCCGGATACCAGTTGGATAACCAGAACTACCAATGACAAAACACCAAAGAAATACCAGAAGTTGAAGTTCTTGGGTGCGTAGTACTTGCTCATGTGCTTTTCCCACGCATTTACGATGGGCAAGCGGTCATTCGTCCAATCTCTCAAGCCTACGAGTGAGGACACGATAAAACCTTGTTTCTTTGTATCACTCATTATGCGCCTACCCCGTCTTCACCAATTACAAGGATATTGTCTGTCTCATAGTAGTATGGAGGGACTTCCATGTTTCGTGATGCCGGTGAGCCGTTGTATACGCGGCCAGCCAGGTCAAACTTGGAACCGTGGCAAGGACAGAAAAAGCCACCTTTCCAGTTTTCCTCAAACGGCTCCGCGCGAATCGCAAGGCGCGGGGTCGGAGAACAGAACAGATGCGGACAAAGCCCCACCAGCACCAGAATTTCAGGCTGACGAGAGCGATAGGAATTGGTGGCATACTCCGGCTGCTCTGGCTGAGCAGACGCTGGATCTTGCAAATCACCGTCAATGGTCGGCAACGCTTCCAGAATCTCTGCTGTGCGACGCACAACAAATATCGGACGCCCCCGCCAAGCTGGAATAGGTCCGAGTATCGCACCTTCTTCGATGCGGCTGATATCAACCCGAACTGCTGCGCCTGCTGCACGCGCTTTAGCACTTGGGTTCCAGGAACCGACGAAGGGGACAACAGCCCCTACGACACCGGCTACCCCAACTACCGAGGTTGACCCCAATAAAAACCGTCTGCGGCCAGAATCAGTACCGTCTTCACTCACCGTGTAATCTCCTGAGCATTGTCGTCTGTCAAAAAGAAATGTGCACACAAGCCTTGGAGCTGGCGTGCGAAATCTACTAGTGCTGCATAGCTGCGCGTTTGAGGATAGCCGCTAACGATTGGCCGAATTACGCAAACCGGCAAACGCGCGGAATGGTAGTTAATTTAGCGACTTTTTTCAAGCTCACCACCCACCAAAACCACCTTAACTTACTG
>DITX01000195.1:5749-11854 GCA_002422225.1 Gammaproteobacteria bacterium UBA6173 | reverse complement strand
ACCGCTCGCGCATCACGAGTCACAAAGCCAGCCTTACGCAGCGGAGAGCGCAACTCTTCGTCATAGGCAATCAGAGCACGCGTCAGACCATGACGAATTGCGCCGGCTTGGCCGAAGCTACCACCACCAGCAACGGTGATCTTAAGGTCAAATTTACCAACCATGTCAACCAGCTCGAGCGGTTGCTGCACAATCATGCGCGCAACTTCACGACCGAAAAAATTATCGATAGTGCGGTTATTGATACTGATGCTGCCTGTGCCTTTTGTAATAAAAACGCGCGCAGTTGCAGTCTTTCTTCGGCCGGTGCCGTAATATTGTGTTGTAGCCATAAGGACTCAGTAAACCTCGTCGAAAACTTACAGTTGCAGTGCCTGCGGCTGCTGGGCCGCATGCGGATGCTCGTTACCCGCATACACTTTGAGCTTCTTGAACATTGCACGACCCAAGGGAGTGCGGGGCAGCATACCCTTGATCGCCAGCTTGAGCACACGATCAGGAGCACGATCAATCAGCTTTTCAAAGCTGAATGACTTCAGGCCACCCGGAAAACCGGTGTGGTGATGGTACATCTTGTCTTTAGCTTTGTTGCCGGTGACACGCACTTTCTCTGCATTGATCACGACCACAAAATCGCCTGTGTCTACGTGTGGGGTGTATTCAGGCTTATGCTTGCCGCGTAAGCGGGTAGCGATCTCAGTCGCAATACGGCCGAGTGTCTGGCCTTCTGCATCCACGAGCAGCCAGTTGTGTTCTACATTCTGTGGTTTGGCACTAAAAGTCTTCATGAAACGTCACCGAACGGGCATTATCTTCAGGGAGCGCGAATACTACCGAAGCATATTGGAAACTTCAAGCACTTTATTTGTTAAAACGACAAGTTCCACGCTATGGTCTGTGCTCGAGCCCAAGATATTCCTCTGACTGCATCTCAAGTAAACGACTGCGTGTTCGCTCAAAAACAAATGCCAAACCTGTTCCTGTGTACAAATCCTGCAATGGCACAGCTGCTGACAACAACAATTTAACCTGTCGATCGTAGAATTCATCTACCAGACTGACAAACCGTCGGGCGATGTCATCCTGCGCCGAGTCCATTTGAGGCACATTGCTCAGCACGATGGAATGAAATTGCCGTGCCAGCTCAATGTAGTCAAATGCACTGCGGGCGCCACCGCATAGTTGACCAAAATCGAACCAAGCCACCCCTTCTGAGACCAAACGTACCGGCACCTTCCTGCCAAGAATCTCGATCGCCGCATCCTCGTTACGTTCAGCATGCCCACACGCCAGCCGATCAAAGCCATCTTGTAAGGCTGCATCCGCGTCCGCGCCAGACGGTGAAAAGTACAGGCAAGCCTGCTTGAGTGCGCGCAATCGATAATCCACGCCACCATCCAACTCAAACACTTGCGTGTGCTGATGAATAAGCTTGATAGCTGGCAGAAATCGCGCACGCTGCAAGCCATTTGCATACAAGCCGTCTGGGTGAATATTCGACGTGACCACCAAGACAACACCCCTCCTCATTAAATGTTCCAACAAACCACCCAAGATCATGGCGTCACCGATATCGGAAACAAAAAACTCGTCAAAACATAGCACCCTGGCTCGCTCTGCGATGCCGGCTGCCACAATCTCCAGGGGATTTTTCTGCTGTTTAAGCTTGGCCAACTCAGAATGGACCTGCTGCATAAACCGATGAAAGTGAGTTCGCTGTTTGCGTTCAAAAGGCAGACACTCAAAAAATGTATCCATCAGGTAGGTTTTACCCCGACCCACGCCTCCATATATATAGAGGCCCTTAATTGCGTCAACGGACACCGGTGAGGCCGAAGAACTACTGATCCGCGCCTTTAATGCAGAGATCAGCCCAACCGGCTTCCTTTGTATGCGCAACAAATCATCAAACAAGCGTTGCAATTCCGCGACGGCTGCGGCTTGAGCGGCGTCCGGCTTGATGAGCTCATTCGCAAGATCATCCTTGTAACACTGCAAAGGAGTAGCCATTTAGCGTTTGATCCGATGGAAAGGCGCGCATTTTAGGGTATTTTGGCCGACCGCACCACGTCCATACCCGAGAGCTCATCAACAATCGCAAACCTTCATGTTAGAATTCCTGTGAGTCAAACGCTTACATCCGCGTTATACTTGCGGCATTTCTCAGAGGAACTACAGCCAATGATATGGTTAACTGGCATCGTCTGCCTTGCAATTGGCGTGGCGGCGGGCTTTTTCATAGCACCGCGATTTAGTAATAGCAATCCTGAAAAAATTGTTGAACTCGAAACAAAAATTCAGGATCTTCAGCGACATCATGCGGATTACCGCGAGCATGTCAGCGAGCATTTCAGCGCGACCGCAGATCTCGTTCATAATATGACCGAAAGTTATCGCGATGTTTATCAGCATCTGGCAAGGGGCGCACAGGATCTTTGCAACGAAGAAGTTGCTGGCAAATTGCTACCTTCGGCAGATCAGTCGATGTTCTCCGGCCCCGATGGCGACACTATGGAGCCGCCCAAAGACTACGCGCCGCGCCGGGTTGGCGCTCAGAGTGGCGCGCTATCCGAGGGTTTTGGTCTTGAGCGCGACAAATCTACGGATGATGAACGTTGATTTGCTGCGCCCTGAAGAGCGCCGGCTTTAACAAATAAACTTGATAACCCGTCAGATCAACCGCAGGTTTTTTTCTGCGCGTTGCTGCGCCACCCGGAAAGTAAAATCATGGCAGATTACAACCTGACTCACCTGAAACAACTGGAAGCTGAAAGTATCCACATTATTCGCGAAGTTGCTGCAGAGTTTGATAATCCAGTCATGCTGTATTCAATCGGCAAAGACTCATCAGTGATGCTACATCTGGCACTAAAAGCTTTTTATCCCGGCCGCTTGCCATTCCCATTGATGCATGTAGATACCACCTGGAAGTTTCGCGAGATGATTGAATTTCGTGATACCCAGATGAACAAACTGGGTCTGGACCTGATCGTGCATATCAATCAGGAGGGTGTGGATGCCGGGATAGGTCCGTTTACGCATGGCAGCGAAAAACACACCGACGTGATGAAAACCCAGGGCCTGCGTCAAGCGCTGGACAAGCATAAGTTTGATGCGGCGTTTGGTGGCGGGCGACGTGATGAAGAAAAGTCCCGCGCCAAGGAGCGAGTATTTTCATTCCGTGACAAAAACCATCGCTGGGATCCTAAAAACCAACGCCCAGAATTATGGAATATCTACAACTGTAAAGTGAACAAAGGCGAGAGCATTCGCGTATTCCCTTTATCCAACTGGACTGAACTGGACATCTGGCAATACATCTACCTGAATAATATCGACATTGTGCCTCTGTACTTTGCCAAGGAGCGCCCCGTCGTGAATATGGACGGCGTGGATATTATGGTCGATGACGATCGTATGCCCGTTGAAGGCAAAAAGATTGAACATAAGATGGTGAGATTCCGTACGCTGGGCTGCTACCCGCTGACCGGCGCCGTGGAGTCCACGGCCACTACATTGCCGGAAATCATTCAGGAAATGCTGCTGACCACAAGCTCAGAGCGTCAGGGGCGTCTGATCGACTCCGATCAGGCAGGATCAATGGAAGAGAAAAAGCGCAAAGGATACTTTTGAGATGTCGCACCAATCCGAACTTATCAGCACCGATATTACAGCCTATCTGGCACAACATGAGCGCAAGGAGTTGCTGCGCCTGCTCACCTGCGGCAGTGTTGACGATGGCAAAAGCACCCTGATCGGACGATTGCTGCACGACTCTAAAATGATCTATGAAGATCAGTTGGCAGCGATTACCAAAGACAGTATCAAATCCGGCACAACCGGCGGCAAAGTAGACCTTGCACTGCTGGTCGATGGCCTGCAGGCAGAGCGCGAACAAGGCATCACCATTGATGTGGCGTACCGCTACTTCTCTACTGCCAAGCGCAAATTTATTATTGCTGACACCCCCGGTCATGAGCAGTACACCCGCAACATGGCTACCGGTGCCTCTACCTGTGATCTGGCGATAATTCTCATCGACGCCCGCCATGGCGTGCAGGTGCAGACACGTCGACATAGCTTCATAACATCCTTGCTGGGTATCAAACATATTGTTGTGGCGATTAACAAAATGGATCTGGTGAACTATAGCCAGGACGTGTTTGAAAAAATCAAAGCTGACTACATTGCCTTCAGTAAAAAACTGCGCAATGCAGAATTCCACTTTATACCGATGTCAGCCCTGGACGGTGACAACGTCGTGAATCGCAGCGAGTTCATGTCCTGGTACCAAGGCCCGGCGCTAATGTCCTTGCTGGAACACGTTGAAATTTCAGAAGATAGAAACTTCGATGACTTCCGCTACCCCGTGCAATACGTCAATCGCCCCAATCTTAACTTCCGGGGCTTCTGCGGCACTGTGTCATCAGGTGTTGTCCGCAAAGGCGATGAAATTACGGTGTTGCCCTCCGGCAAAAAAAGCCGGATCAAGTCTATCGTAACCTACGACGAAGAACTTGAAATGGCATTTGCTGATATGGCGATCACTCTGACGCTGGAAGACGAAATCGATATCAGCCGTGGCGACATGATTGTGCATCGCGACAACAAACCCGTGATTGCTGAAGAGTTTGATGCCACGGTGGTCTGGATGACCGAGGCCGCGTTACTGCCCGGCAAACTCTATGATTTTAAATTGGGCAGTAAAACTGTCAGCGGTCGCGTGACTGCCATGAAACACCGCATCGACGTTAATACCCTTGAAGAACTCCCGACCCCCGGTCTGGAACTCAATGAAATTGGTCTGTGCGAAATCAGCGTAGATCAACCGGTTTGCATAGACAGTTACGAAAAAAATCGTAGCACAGGCGGATTTATTGTCATAGACCGGCTGAGCAATGTCACCGTTGGCGCAGGCATGATCAATCTCGAGATCGCCGCCGCTAAACGCCTAGTCAAACGCAGCAGCACCGTCCATGTAACCAAAGATGAGCGCTCTGCCCGCTACGGCCAAAAACCCGTAACAATCATGTTTATTGGTGTATCGGGTTCAGGAAAATCGACACTGGCATATGGTCTTGAGCGCCGGCTGTTTGATATGGGCCGCGTCAGCACGGTGCTGGATGGCAAAGCCATGCGATTGGGCATCAGCAAGGACTTGGCGCATGATGCAAGCGGGCGAGCTGAAAACCTGCGTCGCAGTGCGCACATCGCACGGCTATTGAATGATTCCGGTTTGATATGCTGCGCGGCATTTGTCGCTCCAAACCCTGATTCGCGAGAGCACGCGCTCAGCGTCATCGGCAAGGACAATTGCGTGATCATCTACCTGAACCCGCCGATGACTGTTTGTCAGCAACGTGATCCCAGCGGCATTTATGCCGCCGCAGAAACCACCGGTTCAGCGGAAATACCGGGCATCACGTTTGCGTATCCAAAGCCCGAGCACGTTGATCTGGAACTGGATACAAACACGTTAACGGTCGAAGACTGTCTCGATCAGGTCATTGAACTGATGCAAGGTAAGGGCATTATCTCTGGCCGTTGATCAAGCGATCAGACCGGGTTGTGGATATCAATAAAGGTATGACGAATACCAAAGCGCTGGGCAAGAAATTCGCCCAGTGCTTTTACGCCATAACGTTCGGTCGCATGGTGTCCCGCGGCAAAATAGTGCATGCCGTGTTCTTGCGCAACATGCACAGTTGGCTCGGAAATTTCTCCTGAGATATAGGCATCAATACCCAATTTTGCAGCCTGCTCAATGTATTGCTGAGCAGCGCCAGTGCACCAGGCAACACGTCTTATCAGCCGGTTTTCAGCGTCTATGTGCATCGCGTTGCGACTGAGCGCGGCGTTGATACGATTGGCCAGCTCGGCACCGGTCAAGGCCTCAGGCAAATCCGCTATCAATCCCATCACTTGATTATTCTGTTTCAACAACTCACCTGACGGCACTAAACCAAGTACGTGCGCCAGTTGTACGTTATTCCCGAACTCTGCATGCGCATCCAACGGCAAATGATAGGCCAGCAGACTGATATCATTGTCCATCAAGGTCTTGATGCGCTTACGCTTCAATCCGGTAATGACCGCGTCTTCACC
>DITX01000195.1:1036-5676 GCA_002422225.1 Gammaproteobacteria bacterium UBA6173 | reverse complement strand
GTAACTCTATCTGCATGGCTTCTGTCCTCAATTTACTGGCTTTTGCTATTTGCCTTCACTTAATTGCTAATTCTTCGCATAATGCCGCGAGTATCAGTGATGTCCGATGCTATCGCAAGTTAGCAGACATTCAGGCACGTTCGCCCCACGTACTCGCAACCAGGTTTGACCGATATATTCATGAAAAAAGTTCTGCAATTCATAGGCTGGCCCGTGATCAGCGGCGTTCTGCTGGCACTGGTGCTTATGCAGTATCAGCAAATGCAGCAAGTACGCCGTGTACTGGATGAGCGCGCAGAAAACCCAAGATCAGCCACGGCAATGCAGTCCTCCGTTCAGATATCGACGCCATCGTTTGCTGATGCAATAGACCGGGCCGCACCATCCGTTGTGAGCATTCATTCGACGATCAGAGAACAGATTCAGTTACCGCCCGTTGAGGAAATCCCAGCCGCGCTGCGCGATCTGTTGCAGAACATCCCCGCCGAGCGACTCTGGGAAAGCCTAGGCTCTGGTGTGGCAGTCAGCAATCAAGGCCATATACTAACGGCGCTGCATGTCATTGAAGGCGCTGAAGATATCGAAGTACATTTTTACAATGCCCAGCAAGCCAGCGTCACTGCCAGTGCAACACTGGTCGGGTCCGACCCAAGCACCGATCTTGCACTGTTAAAAGTGGAAAGCGGCATGCTGCCTCCCGCCGTCCCGATAGGTTCATCGGACGACGTCAGGGTCGGCGATGCCGTGTTAACGATTGGTTATCCGCGCAGAGATCTGATGACTCAAAAGTCCGTTTCTAGCGGCATCGTGAGCGCACTTGGCATACCACGTGATGGCTTGCCCATTGTTGAGTACATTCAAACGGATGCCGCCATGAATTACGGCAACTCCGGCGGCGCCCTGATCAATACCCAGGGCGAACTGATAGGCATCAACTCCTTTATATACTCCGAGTCTGGCAATTCAGATGGTATTGGTTTTGCAGTACCCGTTAACAAAGCCATGATTGTGGTAGAGCAATTAATTGCCCAAGGAGAGGTCACTCCTGGCTATTTAGGTGTAATTACCGGCGAAATGCTAACGGCTGAAACCAGCACCAGTTTTTTCGGAACACCGGATATTGATGGGCTGCTGATTGAACAGGTAACCTCGGGCAGCCCCGCAGAAGTTGCAGGTGTGCGTGCCGGGGATGTAATGACAGCAATCGACGGCAGTGCCATTCGCAGCGTGATCAGTGCAATAGAGCAAATCAATCGCAAAGCACCGGGACAAACAGTGGATCTGAGAATCTTCCGCAGTGGTAATTATCAGACAATTTCTGTTGTGCTGGGCACTGGCACGGCCCAGTACCGAACTCAGCTACAAGAAGGCTGAAACTAAAAAGCAGCGCGACTCAGGCTTTACCAGGTGTATGGCGACCTGGTATTCGCCACGCAGCCGACAAGGCGTGTGCTTGCAAATGCTCATTTAATGCCAACGTTTCAGCCACAGGTGCCAATGCTGCAGCACCCGCTGGCGAGCAATTAATGACCGAACTGCGCTTCTGGAAGTCGTATACACCCAAGGGTGAGAAGAACCGTGCTGTGCCAGAGGTTGGCAACACGTGACAAGGTCCAGCGCAGTAGTCGCCCAATGCCTCGGGAGTATGCCTGCCCATAAAAATTGCGCCCGCATGCCGTACACCAAGCAGCCAGGATTGAGGATCGTCTACCGACAGCTCAAGGTGCTCAGGCGCTATCAGGTTAACAATTCGCAGCGCCTCAGTTTTATCCGCCGCAAATATCAACGCACCACGTTCGCTAAGAGAGGTGCGAATAATTGCCTCGCGACTCATTTGAGGTAACAGTTGATTGATGCTGTTCTGAACGGCATCCAGAAACGCACAATTGGTGCTGATCAAAATGGACTGCGCCTGCTCATCATGCTCAGCCTGTGAAAACAAATCCATGGCGATCCAGTCAGGATCGGTTTTCCCATCGCAGACTATCGTGAGTTCTGATGGACCCGCCACCATGTCGATACCGACCTCACCAAACACCTGCTTCTTGGCAGCCGCCACGTACACGTTTCCAGGACCAGTGATTTTATCCACACGGGGAATAGATTGCGTACCAAATGCAAGCGCAGCGATGGCTTGCGCACCACCAATGGTATACAACCTATCGATGCCAGCGACGGCCGCCGCTGCAAATATCAGACGACCCGCACCACCGGCATCTTCACCATAAGGCGTAGGCACAACGGCAATAACTTCGCCTACGCCAGCAACACGCGCAGGAATCGCGTTCATCAACACAGAAGATGGATAATTGGCCTTACCACCCGGCACATACAGCCCCACACGCTCAAGCGCAATCACGTGTTGACCATACACAGAACCATCCGCCTCTTCATATTGCCAGGAAGGCTGCAGCTGCCGTTTGTGATACATACGAATACGGTCAGCAGCTTTTAACAACGCATCCCGCTGCTCGGTACTCAAACTGGCCAGCGAGGCCTGCATCTGGTCTTTGCTGACTTCCAGCTCAGACATGCTGCTCACATCACGACGATCAAAACGTCGGGTGTACTCAAGCACCGCGTCATCACCACGTTTGCGAACATCTGCAAGAATATCTGCAACCACTCGATTGAGTTTTTCGTCTTCAATCATTCGTCGATCAAGCAGCACAGCCAGCTCGCTGTCAAAACCCTCGGCATCCGACTGCATGCGCCGAATTAAAATTTGCCCGGTCATGACTCACCTCGACTTGCCACAGCCTTGCCCAGCTTTTCCAACAACTGACTGACGGCCTGGTGTTTCATTTTCATTGATGCTTTGTTCACAATTACACGCGAGCTGATGTGCGCAATGATTTCGAGCGGCTCCAGTCCGTTGGCACGCAAGGTATTACCACTGTCAACAATATCGACAATCCAGTCAGCAAGCCCCATGGACGGCGCGAGCTCCAAGGCGCCATTCAATTTGATGATATCTGTCTGTAGACCCTGTTCTGCAAAATAGCGACGCGCTATGTTGACAAACTTGCTGGCTACTTTGACGCGGCCGCGTGGAACCTCGGCGCCTACCGGAGCAGCTGTCATCAGTCGACAGCGGGCAATACCCAGATCCAGCGGCTCATAAAATGCATCTTCACCGTACTCCATCAGCAAGTCCTTACCGACCACGCCCAGATCTGCGCTGCCAAACTCGACATAGGTAGGTACATCGGACCCGCGCACAATCATGATGCGCAGCCCCGGAATATTGGTGTCAAATATCAATTTGCGGCTTTTGCTGTGATCTTCAAGCAGATGGATGCCGGTATCTGCCAGCAACGGCAATACTTCTTCCAAGATCCGACCTTTGGTCAGCGCCAATACAATCGGCTGGCCCGTCATGTCCATCATGCTGTTATTTCCTTGCCTAGAATCCTGTCTCAGGAGTGAATTCTGCGAATGATCGCGCCAAGCGACTGCATTTTTTCTTCAATACACTCATAACCGCGGTCGATATGGTAAATACGATCAATCAAGGTTTCGTTGTCACCCACCAGACCGGCGATGACCAGACTGGCAGACGCGCGCAGATCAGTCGCCATCACCGGAGCACCCTTTAACACGGGAACACCTGTCACAATGACGGTATTGCCCTGCACCACCATATTGGCACCCATGCGGTTCATTTCCTGCACGTGCATAAATCGGTTTTCGAACACCGTTTCAATGATGGAACCAGTCCCTGTTGCAATCGCATTTAATGCCGTGAACTGCGCCTGCATATCGGTAGGAAAGGCAGGATATGGTGCGGTACGCACGGAGACCGCCTTTGGTCGACGACCATGCATATCCAATTCGATCCAGTCTTCTCCAACGCTTATGTCTGCACCGGCTTCCTGCAATTTGCTTAACACAGCATCCAAGGTATCCGGGCGGGTATCTTTACATTTGATACGCCCGCGCGTGGCCGCCGCAGCAATCAGGTAAGTACCCGTTTCAATACGGTCGGGCATTACCGCGTAACTGCAGCCATGCAAGCAATCTTTGCCATTGATCACGATGGTGTCAGTTCCCGCGCCTTTGATATCGGCGCCCATCGCTATGAGACAGTTTGCTAGGTCCACCACTTCCGGTTCACGGGCTGCGTTTTCAATCACGGTCTGGCCAACCGCCAAGGTAGCCGCCATCAAAATGTTTTCCGTTCCAGTGACAGTACACATATCCATGAATATGTGACAACCCTTCAATCGACCATCAACAGACGCTTTTATGTAGCCATCTTCGACAACAATGTCAGCACCCATTTTCTGTAATGCGGATATATGCAGATTCACAGGCCGACTGCCAATTGCGCAGCCACCGGGAAGGGCCACTTCCGCCTTACCAAAGTGTGCCAGCAACGGGCCCAACACCAGAATGGACGCACGCATGGTTTTCACTAAATCGTAAGGCGCGCTGCAATGTTTGATGGAAGAACTGCTGATATCAACATTGAGTTTTGCATCTACAACATGCTCGATGCCCATGCACCCCAGCAACTCCAACATCGTTGTGATGTCATACAAATGCGGCAGATTGCGCACTTGCACAGTATCGGTTGTCAACAAGGTTGCAGCGAGTATCGGGAGCGCCGAGTTTTTTGCACCAGCAATCCGAATCTC
>DITX01000195.1:0-1001 GCA_002422225.1 Gammaproteobacteria bacterium UBA6173 | reverse complement strand
GGAGTTTGCAACTTCATGCTGACGGCATGAATCGCGCCAGAGGCGATGTGTTCGTTCAAATATTGATAAATCAACTGTTGGCGCTTTACCGCGCCCAGCCCCGCAAACACAGAGCCAATAGCGATAAGCTGGAACTTGCCGCCACCGCCATCAACATTGATTTCACAGCCGGGTAACCGGGCTGACAACAGTTCTTTTATATCTTGGGCATCTATGCTCATTTATCGGTCTGACTCCAGCTATACAAGGGCAACGGCGACTTACTGCCAGGCTGCAATCACCTGATCAATATCGTTATTGTTTCGGGTCATCAGTGCTGCAAACTGAGTATGGTACTGCCGGCGTAAATTGATGCCACCTACAAAAATATTGCGTAACTTCCACTCATTGTCTGCGTTTCTGAACAACGCGTACTGCAGCTCTATGCGCGCGCCTTCTGACACAATCTGCATACGCACATTGGTGCCTGCTGAGGGATCTGCCGGCTCCTCTCCCGCAGGCAGGAAATTCAACTGCTGGCCGCCATACTCCACTAAAGCGGAACCATAAAACCGTGTCAGTGTAGAACGCAGCTTCTCGCCAAACGCCAGAATCTGCTCTTCGGTTGCCTGCTCGGAAAAGCGCGCCATCACGCCAACAGCCACTTCGCGGAAGTCAACAAATTTGGCTACTTCTGCTTCAACGCCTGCGTAATAACGGTCTTTATCGGAATCAAAATAAGGACGTAATTCTTGCACTGTCTGCAGCAGCTGATTGACCGATTGTTCAGCAGCTTCGACAGCACTCAAGCCTGCTGCTGCCGAACCACTGGTTTGAGCCAGCGTCAGTGACGACAACAAGAGTGCAAAACCCATAAATCCAATCTTAAAAATTGACTTCATAACAAATACCTCAATTTGGGTAATGATCGCGACGCAGTGTACCTTAATTAGGCATACCAATAAATTACTGTTTACAGTCACAAGTGTGGCGATTTGCAGATGAATGACGGCTGAATTCTT
>DITX01000214.1 GCA_002422225.1 Gammaproteobacteria bacterium UBA6173 | reverse complement strand
GGAACAGCATGGTGGTGCCAATGCCAATGGCCATGCCACCTACCGCAGCAATCACCGGTTTGCTTGCAAACGCAATGGCCTTCATAAACTGCACGGAGGGCCGTTCAGTGCCCAAGTCTTGCGCTTTCACAAAGTCGTTGACGTCATTACCACTGGTAAAGCAGCCCTCGGTGCCGCGGATCAGGATGACACGCACTTCACTGTGTTGATCCGCCATTTTGATGCCATCGGCCAAGGCGGCATACATGGTCTGAGTGAGGGCGTTCTTTTTGTCCGGCCGATCGATCTGCAGCACAAATACACCGTGGTCAAGCTGGTATGTCACGTTAAGATCGGGCGATGTGATCATGGCAATAACTCGCAAAAGCGCTGAAAAGAGCGATGGTTGTTTAAAACGTCAGGCCCGATTGTAGAACAAGGAAAGGGGTATTGGTAGTGCGTAAACTAGCTACCCGAAAAACGCTGAAGACGCTGCTCGAGTTTGTTGTTCATCATTCCTATCGCTACACTGAGGTTGTCGGAGGACGCCAGTTTCAGGGCTTGATCAACCAAGAATTGACCGTAGTAGGCTAATTGCACTCGGGTGTGATGCCGGAACCAGTCAGTAAGATAGTCCGTCCCGAATCTGACGTGCCTTGCTTCATCGGCAGCTTGCCGACCAGCAAACAATCTGCTTTCCATACAGGGCACTCAAAAATGTGCGCAAGTTCACATTTAACAAAATCAGTATGGCTGAGAGGGCAAAATATTTTTCTCACCTGTTTTTTGTTGATTATTCTTAACTGGTGGACAGATGATGTTTGGCAAAAAATGGAATTGAACTGACTCAAGGAATTACTTATGCCCAAGGACCGGGATCTGATCAGTCTGCTGGAAGCAGGCGTTTCTGCAACACCCCATAAACCGCTGTACTCTTTTCTCGATAGAGATCTGACCTGCACCGACACCTTGACGTATGCCCGGTTGTTTGACGAAGCACTTGTGCTGGCTTGTCATCTGCAGAAATGTGGCTTGAATCGCATGCCAGTGTTGTTGATACAGCAAAAAAATATCGAGTTTGTGCGTTCGTTCTGGGCCTGTCTGCTGGCAGGGGCATGGCCCATGCCAAGCGCGCGGCCTCGTGGCAAAAAGTGGAATCACCTTGCAACACTCGCCGTTCAAAGTCGGGCTGCGGCCATTTTAACAAGCTCGTCGATTGCCCGGTTGTTGCCTGCGCATGAGCTATCACACATTCCGGTGATCGTGTCGGATAGCCATCACGAAGGCTCAAATGGTCCTGACCTTGAGGTACTAAAGCGCACCTGGGTGCGGCCTTCAATCTGTCCCGACGACGTAGCGTTTATCCAATACACATCAGGCTCGACGTCCAAACCCAAAGGTGTAGTGATCACGCATGCAAACGTTATGAGTAACTTGGCTGCAATCAGCGATGCATTTGGCTGCACACAGCACGATATTGGACTGAGCTGGTTACCTTTGCATCACGATATGGGTTTGATTGGACATGTATTACAACCCATGTTTGCCGGTATCCATAATTACTTTATGAATCCCACAGACTTTCTGGCAGATCCGCATTGTTGGATCGAAGCGATCTCGACGTATCGTGTGACTATCACCGGAGGGCCCGCTTTTGCGTATGGATTCTGTGTGCGGCAGATTCCTCGACAGCACGTGTCGTTGACTTTGGAGCAATGGCGCATCGCCTATTGTGGATCAGACCGCATTGCTGCGAGCACCTTGCGACAGTTCAGTCGCTATTATGCTGACGCTGGGTTTTCGAGTGATGCGTGGTTTCCTTGTTACGGCATGGCTGAATCGACGCTATATGTCTGTGGCGTCAATGGTGTCTCCCTCGCATTTGCTAAGGATGCAGAGGAAAGCAGTGTCTGCATAGGCAGCCTTGTTGATGAGGAGTCCAACGGCGGCACCCACATCAGAGTGGTTGACCCAAATTCCAGAAAAGTCTGCGCGGACGGTGAGCTCGGAGAGATATGGATAAGCTCTGCGTCGGTGTCTCCTGGCTACTACCATCAATCAATTTTATCCAGGCAAAGTTTCAACTTGACACTTGACGGGCACGGCGCTTTTTTTCGAACCGGTGATTTGGGTTTTGTGGTAGAGCGGCGTTTGTATTTCAGTGGCCGCTTAAAAAATGTCATTAAAGTCAGAGGACGCAGTCTGCACGCCGAGGATATTGAATCCCTGTTGCAAATGGAGACCATCGATACCGGACTTCAACGCTGCGTAGCGCTTGGCATTCAGATTGATGAAGTCGATTCATTTGTTATTCTGGCCGAGCATCGCAGCCAGCGGCCGGAGCAGCAATCACTTGGCAACAGGCAATTGGAGCGCCAACTAAAAAATCTGGTTTGCGATACCTTTGGTGTGACCCCACATACCGTATTGATTTTGCCAGCCTTCAGCCTGCCATTGACCAGCAGTGGCAAACCTCTGCGCTCCAAGTGTCTCGATGTCTACACGGACTTTATGCAATCCGCTTGTGCGGTAAATGACGCGATGCCAGCACGGTTGCCAAACGCAAAGGTGGAGGTCAGATCAAATGCCTGATTTGGCTTGTGATAGTAATGACGCCCTATTGAGCCACACCACCTCGTCGTTGATGTTTCAACTTGAAGCTGGTTTGAATGCTCGCACAGAACCATTCAATTTCAAGCTGTTAATGTCGATTCCTGAACAGCAACGAAGTTTCAAATTGGTCAATGGCGAACTCGGTATCAAGGTGGTCTTGTGTGATGATGAGCAATATTTACAGAAAGAGCTCATTGCGGCCATTGCAATAATTGCTGAGGTGCATCGACAACTGCCAGCGATAGGCCTGTCTGAAAAAGTGGCTTTGAAGACACAGCAAATGGTGTGGTCTCTTATACGGTCCAATGCACCGCTGTTTAGTGTGCGGCACGGCTTGTCTATGCTCACCTGTTTTTATGCGATTTCGCGTTCATGGGTGGACGCAGCCCGGAGTTACCAACAAGTAAAGGTGGATACCTTGTCGTATTTTCTGCAAGAGCCGGAGCAGAAAACGGCCAGTCTGATTCGACAGCATCAATTTTACCTGTACTGGAACTACGTTCGGCGCCTGCGACACCTTGATCAAAAATCAGCAAGTGACGCATTGGTCGCAGATTTTTATTGGGCAGAGCGCGCAGACTATGCCGCGATGACAAGTGCCTGCCATGATTCAAGGGTGTTGACCACCATTCATATGGGTGATTTTTTTGGCGCGTTTAAATGTATCGCCAATGAATTGGATGCCTCACGCCCAGCTATCTCCTTACGCCGCGACGGTGAAACAGATGCAATCAAGCATTTGCATCAAGGAGTTGCTCGTGACCACAAGGTGTTTTTGCACGGCAAAGACAACCCGGTAAGCATTGTCAAAGCGCTCAGAGCAGGCAGTCAGTCACTCTCAATCATGTTTGATCTTGGTGGCATTTTCGGAGAAACCACCGAGGTTACATTTTTTGGGCATCGCGCGCGTTTTGTGCGCGGTCCCGCGGAAATGGCAATCCTGGGGCGCGCCAGGATTTACCCATTTGTGTGTTTTGAAGAGGCCGGTCAGGCGCGTATCAGCATGGAGTCTTCTTTTCTGCCGGAGGTGCGCCCAGGTGAAAGTTTAGACAAGGCCGTGACCAGAGTTACTCAGACTCTTGTCAGCCTTGCTGAAACTTGGATCAGGAAAAATCCAGCGCAATGGAAGTATCTGGACAGACTTCCACACTATCTGATTCTGGATGAGCCGGGCGCTGATTTGGATGAAAAGAATCAGGCCCAACAAGACCTGGGAGATGGTTTTGATGCGTGAGAATTTATTCAGACGTGAAGTGCTCATGGTTCAACATGACCATTTTTTTGGTGACCCGGTTTTTTATCAACCTTTGTCACTGCGAATTTTATTGCTTTCGGCCCTGGCAGGTTTTTGTGTGGTCGCCGGATTCGCTGCGGTGGCTAGTATTAAACAAACGGAGCATGTGCGTGGGTTTATTTATGCTGCAAATGGTGAAGTGAAGGTCTATGGCAGTCGCAGTGGCGTCATTCAAGAGTTGCGTGTAACAAACGGGGAGCTGGTTCATCAGGGGCAAGCATTGGCCACAGTGATCAAACCAGATTATGAGCAGTCTGGCGAGCTGGCAACTCATGCGATCCTTTTGCACCTTGAGTTACAGATCTCACAGATTGAAGATCGTCTGGCTTTGTCGGTGCAAAGGCAGCAGCTTGCAATTGAACAATCTCAACGTCGTCAGTCTGCTTTACGCGAGGAGTTGTTAATTCGTGCTGATGAAGATGATTTGTCGGCGCAGCAATTGCAAATGGCTGATGATGAAGTTATCCGGCTGGAACAGTTACACGCGCGAGGAGCAATATCAGACAGCGAACTGGCACAAGGTAAATCATCACTGGTGTCCCTGCGGAAATCGTTTCAGGTCACACGCATGGCCATACAGACAACCCGACGCATGTTGCAGGACATCAGCCATGAGCTGGCCTTAGAGCAAAGTCGATTGGCAGATGAGCAGATTGCTTTGCAAGTCAACTTGTCGCAACTACAACAACGCAAGCAAGAAGCGCTGTATGAACAGGAGTTTGCCATCACAGCGCCGGTTTCCGGCCGAATCAATAACTTGATGTTGGCCAGTGGCGATCAACTTGATCCTCGCCGCCCGTTTGTGAGCATTGTGGCCGATGCACCGGCCTATGAGGCTCAGATTTTTGTGCCCTCCCGCGCGCTCGGAAAGTTGCGCACAGGGCAAGTTGTGTTGTTGAACTATGACGCGTTCCCCTTTCAGCAGTATGGGAGTTATGAGGCGGTAGTCAGTTCAATCGGCACTGCAGCGCTGGATCCGCGCGAGTATTTGATTCCCTTAGACGTGAGTGAGCCCGTCTATTTGATAAAGGCAGAGCTACCCTTGGATCAGAACGTGTTGAATCTACGAGCGGGTATGCAGTTCAGTGCGCAATTGGTCACTGGAGAGCGCACCATTCTCGAGGGCATATTTGAGCCGCTGACTGCGCTGGCGAGGAGATTGTAATGAGAGCACTTTTCCTGCCTCGTACTGCAATGCCTTGTATTCTTCAATCGGAACGCGCGGAGTGTGGCTTGGCCTGTCTGGCGATGATCGCTTCATATTTTGGCAAAAAGATTGACCTGAATAGTTTACGGCGCGAACACGCGGTGTCAGGTCGCGGGGCAAATCTTGCGGATATTCTCGGGATTGCTGAGGCGCTGAATCTGAGCAGCCGCGCACTAAAGCTGGAACTTGATGATTTGAAAGCCTTGCAATTACCTGCTGTTTTACACTGGGACATGACGCATTTTGTGGTGTTAAAAAAAATAAACAAACGTGGACTTGTTATCAACGATCCCGCTGTCGGCGAACGCACATATGGATTCAAGGAGGCAAGTCGGCACTTTACGGGTATCGCCGTTGAGTTTACACCCGCTGCTGGATTTGTCCCTCAAACACATATTCTCAGATCAAAATTGAAAGATCTGTTTGTCAAATACCCAGGGTTTACCAGCTCAGTACTGCAACTGCTTGTGTTATCAGTTTGTCTGCAAGTGGTATCTATCGGTGGTGCATTTTTTATGCAGACGGTAATAGATGAAAGTTTAAGCAAACAAGACGCTGACATCCTGAAAATACTGGCAATTGGCTTTTTGCTACTGGCGTTGACCGGCGTGGTCATGACGTTTGCCCGGTCGCAAATACAGTTGTACTTCTCTAACCAGCTTGGGTTCCAGATGGTGGGCAATGTGTTTACTCACATGATGAGCCTTCCGGCAGATTTTTTTGAAAGACGCCATGTGGGGGATCTGGTCTCGCGCTTTGGCTCGATTAGAGAGATTCGCAGGATCATCAGTGAGGACCTGATTACCGTGGTACTCGATGGTCTATTTGCAATTGTCACACTGATGGTGATGTTCTATTTCAGTGCTGTGCTGGCCTCAGTGGTGCTGGTGTTTGTAGTGCTGGTCACGCTCTTGAAAGTGCTGGCCATACCCTCGATTCAGACCTTGCAAGAGCAACTGATTGTTGCTGAGGCCAAAACCAGCACTGGTTTGATGGAAAACATGCGCGCCATACAGGTCATCAAGTTCTACTGCCGGGAACTGCCACGCGTTCTGATGTGGCGCAACTCTTATGCTGAGCAGATCAACACGCAGGTGCATCTGGCGCGGTTTACCATCAAGCTCGAGTTGGTGTTTGGTGGCCTGTTCGCCATCGAGAACGTACTGATTGTGTATCTGGCAGCAACACAAGTATTGGCGGGTACGATTTCCCTCGGATTTCTGACCGCGTTTATTGCACTAAAGGGTAATTTTTCTGGCGCAATCCGTTCATTTATTGACAAGCTGGTTCAGATTCGCCTGGTCAGGTTGCAACTGGAACGTGTATCAGATATTACCTGCACGGAAAAAGAATTCAGTAGCATCCATATGCCAGTCATTCGCACACCTGTGCGCGGTAGGCTCGCGCTGGAGAATGTGTCATACGCTTATCCCGGCAGCCATGTCCCCGTGTTACAAAATATCAATCTTGAACTCGAGCCTGGTGAAATAGTTGCATTAGTGGGGCCTTCCGGTGCTGGCAAATCAACGCTGCTTAAAATAATGGCTGGCCTGCTGCCGCCGGATCATGGTGTCGTCAAACTGGATGGCAGGGACATCTGTGAGTCGGGCGTTCGGCCGTACCGCGATGTGTGCGCCGGCATTTTGCAGACAGATCAATTGTTGTCTGGATCCATTCTCGACAACATCACCTTGTTTGATCAGCAGCCGGATCTTGAGCGAGTGCACCATGCTGCACAACAGGCACAGATACATGAGCTGATTATGTCTCTGCCAATGAATTACAACAGCATGATTGGCGACATGGGATCTATGTTATCTGCAGGGCAGGCACAGCGCATTTTGCTGGCCAGAGCCTTCTACAAACCAGCAAAAATTCTGTTTCTGGACGAAGCTACCGCCAATCTGGATATCCAGACCGAGCGCGCAGTCATTGAGTCATTGCGTGCACTCAAAACCAGCATCGTTCTGATCAGTCATCGGCCAGAGATTTATCAGCTGGCCGGTAAGAAATTATTTTTGGATAGAGGGGTATGAATCGATTTGGGCATTTAATGTTAGACAAGAAAGTCTATGGCTTGGGTTGTCTGCAAAACCAGCCATAAACAGCTGGTTGGCGCGTACCAGATACAAGAGGTGATTGGCATCGGCATAGGTGGTGCGCGCTTGGGCCGCTGGCAGCATAGGCTTGATTAAAAATCAGGGGTGCATGGCTTGCAAAGTCACCATGCCCAACGCCTGGCGCAGGCCGGTGCTGGGTGCTTCGCCATTGTAGTAGTTACCGTTGTTCCAGTTGGGATCGGCAATGATCGGGTTGGCCCATTGCTGCAAGCCGGCAATTGTCCACGGGTCCGCGGCACCCATGCCAATCACGGAAATCACACGTTCCACGTAGTCGGGGTAGGCGGTCGCCCAGCCTACTTTGACTTCGGCGATCTGTTGGTCGTTAAAGGTTTGGAAATTGCGCGTAGTAAAAACCTGTTTTTGTACCAGTTCCAGCGATGTCTGCGCGGCCGACTGTGCTTGTGCGCACGCATTCAGTGCATAAAACGTCAACACAAGCATCAGTGCTTTATTCAAAGCGTTTACTGGATTCCACATCGCTGAATTCTCCAAAAGTGTAAGGTCTGCTGACAGCCACTCAGCCATGTGCAGCGCTTATCAGAATGTTGCCGTATTGTTCACGCAATGCATTTTTTAATACTTTGCCGGTACCGGTTTTGGGCAGGCTGTCCACAAACAGAATATGGTCGGGCATCCACCAGCGTGCAATTTTTCCGTCCAGGAACACCACAATCTCATTGGCCTCGACCTGCACGCCTCGGTTGCACACCACAATATCACGGCTGGCGAGGGCGGCAATCAGGACAAGAGAAATCGGTAACATGGATTTAATCCGCTTTATGCTAGAATTTGCGCCGTTTTCGTCATTGAATCAACCGGGAACCCTTACATGACAGTCATCAAACAAGACGATCTGATCCAGAGTGTAGCCGATGCGCTGCAGTACATCTCCTATTACCATCCGCTGGATTTTATTCAAGCGGTGAATGAAGCCTACGAGCGCGAAGAGTCTCAGGCTGCCAAAGATGCCATGGCACAAATTCTGATCAACTCGCGCCTGTGTGCTGAGGGTCAACGTCCCATCTGCCAGGACACCGGCATTGTGACAGTGTTCATGAAGATTGGCATGAACGTGCAGTGGGATGCCACCATGAGTGTTACCGACATGGTCAATGAGGGCGTTCGTCGAGCTTACCTTCACCCGGATAATGTGCTGCGTGCCTCCATTCTGGCGGACCCGGCCGGTGCACGTAAAAACACTAAAGACAACACGCCTGCAGTGATTCATATGGAAGTGGTTGCCGGTGACACGGTTGATATCACAGTTGCAGCCAAAGGCGGCGGTTCTGAGAACAAAGCCAAAATGGTCATGCTTAACCCCAGTGATAGCATTGTGGACTGGGTCGTAAAAACGGTGCCAACCATGGGCGCAGGCTGGTGCCCACCGGGTATGCTCGGCATCGGCATTGGTGGTACCGCCGAAAAGGCGGCGGTGCTGGCCAAAGAAGCATTGATGGATCCGATTGATATCCATGAGCTGCGTGCACGCGGCCCGCAAAATCGTGTTGAAGAGCTGCGTCTCGAAATCATGGATAAGGTGAATGCGCTGGGTATTGGCGCACAGGGTCTGGGCGGATTGACTACCGTGCTGGACATCAAGATCAAAGATTTCCCAACACATGCCGCGTCATTGCCAGTAGCCATGATTCCGAACTGTGCCGCCACCCGTCATGCACACTTTGTGCTTGATGGTTCCGGCCCTGCTCACCTGACGCCACCTAAACTGGAAGACTGGCCACAAATCACCTGGGATGCCGGCCCTACCTCGCGTCGTGTCAATCTGGATACCGTGACACCCGAGGAAGTCGCTACCTGGAAACCGGGTGAAACCTTGCTGCTCAACGGCACCATGCTGACCGGCCGCGACGCCGCGCACAAACGCATGGTCGAGATGTTTGCACGCGGAGAATCACTGCCCGAGGGTGTGGATTTAAGAGGCAAGTTTATTTATTACGTTGGCCCGGTCGATGCGGTGCGCGACGAAGTTATTGGACCGGCGGGTCCAACCACCGCAACACGCATGGACAAGTTTACCGAGACTATTTTGGCCAAAACCGGACTGCTTGGCATGATTGGCAAAGCCGAGCGCGGTCAGGCAGGTATCGACGCTATTCAGAAACACAAAGCGGTGTATCTGATGGCAGTGGGTGGTGCAGCCTATCTGGTTTCCAAAGCCATTCGGCATGCAAAAATTGTGGCCTTCCATGACCTGGGTATGGAAGCTATCCACGAGTTTGTGGTGGAAGACATGCCGGTGACGGTGGCGGTTGATGTGAACGGAACCTCTGTGCACAGGACCGGTCCGGCAGAGTGGCAGGCAAAAATTGCCGCCGCGCAGGTCATTACCGTCAAGTAAGGTATTGCCCTTCCAATGCTGGATTTCTAGCAGGGAACGCGGCGCACCTTGCATTGCTCTGCGGGAACCTGATACAGGCTGCTGTTCTGATAATTCAACAGGTTATTCACGTTATGAAATCTGAAGCAAAAGGCTGGCGACGGTGGATCGCCGCTACCCGCTACTCCTGGCAGGGGCTCAAGGCCGGCTGGAAATCTGAAGCAGCCATCCGGCAAGAAATCATTGCGCTGGTGATTTTGTTGCCGGTGACCATGCTGGTGGATGTCAGCGCTGCCGAGCGCGCAGTGCTGTTGCTGAGTCTGACGATGGTGCTGGTGGTGGAACTCCTGAATACGGGGATAGAAACGGTTGTAGATCGTTTGGGTGAAGAGTTCCATGAGTTGAGCGGAAAAGCCAAAGATCTGGGGTCAGCGGCCGTATTGCTGGCACTGCTGACAGCAACAGCAGTCTGGTTACTGATTGTGCCGGCGAGCCTGTTTTGAGTTTGGTGCCACAGTTTTAAATTCCGCCAATCTGCTTTAACGTTAAAAAAGGCCGCGACGGATATATTTGTGGCTTGCGTATAAATTCCCGAACACACCTCATTTGGAGTTACAAAAAATGTCCACCCGTCATCAAGTCAGAAAAATCATTTATGTGGGTTTTGCCGCACTGGCGATACCATTCTTGGCAAACGCTCAACAGTCAGCACCCACTCCAGTGCAAAATCAGAATCAAGATCAGCAGGTCCAGGGCCAAGGCCAAGGTCAGGGCCAGGGTCGTATGCAAATGTTCAGTAGGCTGGACACAAACAGCGATGGTTCCCTCAATTTTGAAGAGTTCTCGGCCATGCCTCGCCCTGAGAATCGTCCAGAAGGCGCCGTTGCACCAGAAGCATTAGAGCAGCGCTTCACGCGTATGGACAGCGATGGCAATGGCCTGTTGTCACCCGATGAGCTGCAACAAGGACAACGTCGTGGTAACGGCGGTGGCATGCGTCCTCAGGGACAGGGTGACGGACAAGGCCGCCCGGAACGCCAGGGCCAAGGTCAAGGAGACATGCGTCAACGTATGGAAAACATGACACCCGAGCAGCGTGAACAGATGCGTGAACGTATGGAAAACATGACACCCGAGCAGCGTGAGCAGATGCGTGAACGTATGCAGCAAATGACGCCTGAACAGCGCCGGCAAATGATGCAACGCCGTCAAGGCGAGCCTGCTACACCGGCGGCAAGTGGCGCGCCTGCGCACGACCACGGTGAGTGATCAGTATTGCTGGTCCAGCCTGCAATGACTTTACGCGGTTTACCTTGAAAGGACTTACAGAGGTCATTGGCAGTCGGTAAATGTTAACGGACGAGCAAGTAATGACAGCAATTGCCGACGGCGATCAGCGTGTGTACGCGGATGCCGTTCGGCAACACAGTCGGGCAATCGGGTTCTACGCATTCAGGATGCTGGGTAACAAAGACAGCGCTGAAGATATTGCGCAGGAGACGTTCCTGCGCTTGTGGACACACGCTGATCGATGGCGCTCAGACAAAGCAAGTATTTCGACCTGGTTGCATCGTATCGCGCATAATCTTTGTATTGACTCAATGCGCAAAGATAGATCGTCTCAAACCGAAGAGTTTGAGGACGAAATCCCGGATCAGACGCGCGATGCAGAGCTGCAACAGGAATGGGATGAACG
>DITX01000147.1 GCA_002422225.1 Gammaproteobacteria bacterium UBA6173 | reverse complement strand
GCGGCGGGCGCTGCGCAGAATGCCATTTTCCAGCCGGTGGCATGGTAAGTTTTTCCAAATGAAAACACTGCAAAACTTTTTTCACGCAATTCAGCATGCCTCAGCACACTTTCATGCCGGGCGCCATCAAACACCATGTGCTCATATACTTCGTCGGATAACACATAAATGTCACGATCACGAATCAAACTGGCCAACGTGTCGAGGTCAGTTCTGCTGAGTACCGCGCCGCTGGGGTTATGAGGTGAATTGATAATAATCAAGCGCGTGCGGTCGTTGATACGGTCGGCGACCTGTTGCCAGTCAATATGGTATCCGGGTTGCTGCAACCGCAAATGAATGGGTTTTCCTCCCGCCAGACGCACGGCGGGATCGTAGCTGTCATACGCCGGATCAAACATGATGACTTCATCATCACGGTCTACGGTTGCATGAATGGCATCAAACAAGGCCTCGGTCGCCCCCGAGGTTACCGTAATCTCCTGATCTGCATCGAGCTTGCAATCGTATAGAATGCTTAGTTTGAATGCTATTTGTTGTCGCAGTTCAGGCACACCTGTCATGGGGGCGTATTGATTGCGGCGATTATTCAAATAAAAAGAAACCCGTTCACGCAGCTCGGCAGGACAATCAAAGTCCGGAAATCCCTGTGACAGGTTGATGGCATGGTATTGCTGTGCCATTCTCGTCATAACCGTAAAAATGGTGGTGCCGACATGGGGAAGTTTGCTGCGCAAATGAATATCCTCTTATCTACTTTATCAAATGCCAAGGATGATACCGAAGGCAGGGATCCGACAACGTGATCCCGGATTTTACACGACTGCTCAGGAATTACGCATGAATCAAACTACACGTGCGCAGCTGCCTTCCGCTGCAAAAGTCGCTTCCAACGATGTCACAGACCGGCAATTGATACTGACGGGCCCGCAACAGGAGCCAGACTGGCCCGACAGATGTGTATACAGCCTGCCAATGCTGGATATTCGCGCAGGCCGCGCAGCACTGCTGGCCTACTTTGAAAACACCTGGCGTTTGACGGAAACACTGTTCTCTGCCCTGATCAGTGATGAAGCTTACTATGTGCGGCCTTACCACAAGACCCGACACCCTTTTATCTTTTATTACGCGCATCCGGTGACGTTTTATGTCAATAAACTGTTGGTCGCCGGATTGATTGAGCAGCCGCTGAATGCACATTTTGAAATCCTGTTTGAGACAGGTGTCGACGAAATGAGCTGGGACGATTTACACGACGGTGAACAGGATATCTGGCCGGCCGTGGCTGACGTCAAAACTTACCGGGATCAAGTGTATGCGCTGGTGCGTGAGTTGATCAGTACGCATCCCGAGTTTGAAAAACCCATCAGCATGGATTCGGCCGGTTGGGCCTTAGTGATGTGTTTTGAGCATGAGCGTATTCATCTGGAAACCTCCAGTGTGCTGATGCGCGAATTGCCGCTTAAGTATCTGCAGCAACCAGAGCAGTGGCCGCCGTTGCCGCTGGCACAAGCGCGACAATCCGATCGTTTTGTCCGGCCTCAGGCAGGTACGGATTATCCGGCGGATAATCCACTGCTGGAGGTGCTCAACACGCAGGTAAATCTGGGCAAACCCGCCGATTGGCCAACATTTGGCTGGGACAATGAATATGGCCATGACCGTCGTCAGGTTGCCGCGTTCAAGGCATCCAAACGTTTGATCAGCAATGGTGAGTTTTATGAATTTGTCAGCTCGGGCGCCTATCTTGAGGAGAAATACTGGTCAGAGCAGGGTTGGGCGTGGCGGCGTTTCCGCAATACTCGCTGGCCGTCGTTTTGGGTGCAAGATGGGCCGGTAGGGTCGCATCAATACAAGCTCCGCACCACGTTTAATGTGCAAGCCATGCAGTGGGACTGGCCGGTTGTCGCTAATTTTTACGAAGCAAAAGCCTATTGCGCCTGGCGTTCTGCGCGTGACGGTGTCAACACGCCTTACCGTTTGTTGCAGGAAAAGGAACACATGGCGCTGCGGGACTCTGCGCAGCAGACACTGGTTAATTGGCAACTGGGCGATGTGTTGCCACTACTGGACGACCAGATCATGAACCCTGCAAGCGCGGGGGCGGCGCGTATAAACCACAACCTTGCCTTGGGCAGTGAAGGCCCAGTGACGCAATTTGCAGAAAATACCAAGGGCTTTAATGATGTTTTTGGTAACGTCTGGCAATGGTGTGAAGATGCCTTCCATCCCCTGCCTGATTTTGCCATTCACCCATATTATGTGGATTTCAGTACGCCCTGCTTTGACAACCAGCACCAGATGATTCTGGGTGGTTCGTTTATCAGCACGGGTGATGAGGCCAGCGTATTTGCCCGTTTCCATTTCAGGCCTCACTTCTTCCAGCATGCGGGTTTCCGTTTGGCACAGGGTGATGAAAACAGTCTTTCCGAGGGCAGCAAACGCTATGAAAGTGACGCACTGCTGAATCAATACATGCTGTTTCATTACGGAACAGCCGAAGAGCAGCTGGATAGCACAATTGCTGTCAACGCTGGCCATCCCCAGACGCGACCTTTTATGGAGACGATGGCCGAACTGGTCAGGCAGTTTGCGCCTGCCTATGAGCATGTGCTGGACTTGGGGTGTGCAACAGGGCGGGCAAGTTTTGAGCTGGCGCGCCACTTTCACAAGGTGACGGGTCTCGATTATAGCGAGGCCTTTATTCGTGCCGCCGTGTTGATGCGGCGCCAGGGCAGCATGCCTTATGAGCGTCTGGAAACGGGGCGGCATACCACGTCATTGATCGCACGTGTGGCTACTGATATCGATCGTGAGCGCGTGGTGTTTGTGCAAGGTGATGCCGCGAGCCTGAATGTTGCTGGTCTTGGCGAAGCAGCACAGTTTGACGCGGTGTTGTTAAGCAATCTGATGTGTCGTTTGCCAGACCCAGCCGCCTGTCTGAAACAATTTGCCGGTGCAGCGTCAGTGCTTAAACCCGGTGGTGTACTGGTACTGGCCTCCCCCAATAGTTGGATGGAACAGTACACACCGCGAGAGCGCTTTCTGGATGGTGTTGACAGTGACGCCACGCTGGCGCAGCTTGCATCACAATTGCCCGGATTTGAGCTGATCCACCAGCAAGATCTGCCGTTTATGATCCGGGAGCATCGCCGCAAGTACGAGTACATTGTCAGCCAGGTGTCGGTCTGGCGCCGGATCGTTTGAGCAAAGCGGCCAGCTATCAGGTCACTTTGCTCAAAGCACAACAGGCCTGCGCGCCGATCTGTATGCTGCGCAGACGTTTTTGATGTTCGAAGATATGTGAGCTGAACATGATTTCGTCAACTCCCGTGCGTTGAACAAACGCACGGATCCCTGCCTGCACCTGTTCCGGATTGCCAATGACCGCCTCTCTTAAAGCGTGAGCAGCGGCACCCAGTTCGCCAGCCGAATAATGCTGTTGAATATCCGCCAACGGAGGTTTTAACGGCCCAGGTGTTCCCCGGCGTAAGGCCACAAACTGTTGTTGGACCGAACTCATCAGCAGCTGGGCTTCTTGCTCTGAGTCAGCCGCACAGAGGGGAATCGCGGCCATACAATAGGGCGCCGAGAGTTGTTCAGACGGACAGAAGCGACTGCGGTACAGATCTAAGGCCTGCGCCAGATGGTCAGGGGCGAAGTGGGCTGCGAAGGCAAAAGGCAATCCCATGGCTGCCGCTAGCTGGGCACTGAATAAGCTGGAACCGAGTAACCATAACGGTACTTCAAGGCCTTCGCCGGGCACTGCGCGAACCGCTTGACCGGGCTGCGCTGCTCTGAAGTAGTACTGTAGCTCCTGCACGTCGCGAGGGAATTGATCGACACTGTCCTGATAACGCCGCAGTGCTTGCATGGTCTGTGAATCGGTTCCTGGTGCCCGGCCCAGCCCCAGATCAATGCGGCCCGGGTATAAGGAAGCCAGTGTGCCAAACTGCTCAGCCACCATCAGGGGTGCATGATTGGGCAACATGATGCCGCCAGAGCCTACCCGTATAGTTTGTGTTCCCTCTGCCACAAAACCGATGACAACCGCTGTTGCTGCGCTGGCAATACCAGTCATATTGTGATGTTCCGCCAGCCAGAAACGCTGGTATCCCAAGCGCTCGGCCTCTTGGGCCAGGCTGCGGGCATTTAACAAAGCCTGCCGGGCGCTGCTGCCCTGAACAATCGGGGCAAGGTCCAGCATTGAATAAGTAATCATGTAGGCTCCCGGGTGAACTAACGCCCAAAACTCTCTCAATATCGGGATAAGAGGTGTGTAGGCTTGAATAATAACAAACCCTGCATTAATCTGCTAAGCCCGCACTTATGAGGGTGGGGAGTAATATTCCCACCAGTTATTTTGCAACTATGGCCGCAGGCGATACAGACATCCAGTGACTATTCAAGTTCTCTGAGGAGACTAACGTGAAAAAACAGACCTTTTTATCCGCAGCAATTGCTGCAGCCGTTGCTGGTACTTTCGCGCTCAGCGCAATGGACAGCACTCTGGCTCAAACTGATCCCAACTACAAGGCGCCTCGCACTGAGTGGGGTACACCGGATCTGCGTGGTGTGTTCAATTTCAGTTCAAACACACCGCTGGAACGTCCCCGTGAGTATGGCGACCGTCAGTTTTATACACCGGAAGAAGTAATTGCGCGAGACCAGCGTGCTGCTGAGGCTGCAGCGGCAGTTGATGGGAATTCCTCGCAAGGTGGTGTGGGCGGTTACAACCAATTCTGGGTTGAAGGTCTGCCTATTGATTTGAACTTGCGCACGTCTATGCTGATTTACCCGGAAAACGGTCGTATGCCATCACGCGTTGAAGGCGCTCCAATGGCGTTTGGCGGTCTCGGCCCTGACTACAGCGGTACCCGTCCAGTACGTGTGGCGGTGGGCGGTATTGCGAAGGATGGCCCGGAAGATCGTGGTCTTTCCGAGCGCTGCTTGCTCGGTTTCAACTCCGTGCCCCCGTTTATGCCCAGCATGTATAACAACAACGTTCAGTTGTTTCAAACCGAAGATCACTTTGTAATTTTTAACGAAATGATTCACGAAGCCCGTATTGTGCGTCTGAACGCGGATGGGCACATTCCGGAAAGTATCACGCAGTGGACCGGCGATTCTATCGGCCATTGGGAAGGTGACACACTGGTTGTTGAAACTAAAAACTTCAATTACAAAAGCCAGACTTTCCGCGGCGTGGGTGTCAGCTCGGACAAGACCTTGATCGAGAAATTTACCCGTCGTGGTGACAAGGTAGTGGACTATGAGTTCACTGTGATTGATCCCAAAGCCTATACCGACAAGCTGACCGCTGTGGTGGCCATGTTCCAGACCGAAGACGAGATCTTTGAGTATGCCTGCCACGAAGGCAACTACGGCATGATCAATATTCTTCAGGGCCAGCGTGTTGAAGATGGCACCTGGGATTATGAAAACAGCCGCGCCATTCAGCCGCAGTAAGCGATTAACCTATTCAGGGAACCGTTAGTTCATGAAAGCACAATTAAAGACATTTTTTGCAGTCGCTGTGACTGCCACGGCAGTGAGCGCATTCTGGATGGTTCAGGATGCGCCTGTTCAGGCTCAACATAGCTCATCCAGTGAGATTCCACGCACGCCGGACGGCAAGCCCAATTTCAGTGGTATCTGGCAGACCATGAATGCCGCCAACTGGGATCTGGAACCGCACGAGGCGCGTCACGGCCCGTTGATTGCCCTGCAGGCGGGCGCGCACCTTGCCTTCCCACCGGGAATAGGCGTGGTTGAGGGCGGCACACTGCCTTACAAAGCGGGCATGCGTGCAAAGCAGGAAGAGAACAAGCGCGATTGGCTCAAGCTTGACCCAACTACCCAGTGCAAACTGCCGGGTGTACCACGCGCAACCTACATGCCGTATCCGTTCCAGATTTTCCAGGCGCCTGATGCTACGCTGATTTCCTATCAGTTTGCTGGCGCAGACCGCATTGTTCATATGAACAAACCGGATATGGAGCCCCAGGTTGATACCTGGATGGGTACTAACGTCGGTTCATGGGATGGTGACACATTGGTCATCGACGTGATGGGTCAGATGCCGGATACCTGGTTTGACCGCTCGGGTAACTATCACAGCGGCTGGGATATGCATGTGCAAGAGCGCTATACCATGCTGGATCGTAATACTATTCAGTACTCAGCGACCATCAACGATCCAAACGTTTATGAGCGCCCATGGACAATCAGCATGCACATTTACCGCAATCAGGATGAAACCAAGCTGTTGGAGTTCAAGTGTGTAGAGTTTGTGGAAGAACTGATGTTCGGCCATTTACGCGCGCCAGGTAGCCCCATTGGTGATGGTGTAACCCCAATCTATTGATTTGCCAGGGTCTCTGTGCTGATCAAATAAATACCGCCCGGGGTAAGTCCGGGCTTTTAAAACACCAGGAATATACTGTATAAATAATCAGTATTTTTCTGGTGTTTTTTTATGCCTCCTGATGTCGTTAACGTCCTGCAACAACAGCCGCTGCCCGCTTACGCCGAGCTGCATTGTTTGACTAATTTCAGTTTTCTGCGTGCCGCTTCATTTCCCGAAGAGCTGGTTGAGCGTGCAATTGTGCTGGGTTATCACGCATTGGCTATTACGGACGAGTGTTCAATGGCCGGTATTGTGCGTGCACATATGGTGATCAAGGCAGCAGGTGAGCGCGCCCGTGACTTCAAGCTCATCATTGGCAGCGAGTTCAACTTGTCGCAAGCGGTACAGGTGGTCTTGCTGGCCCGTAATCGATGTGGTTATGGGCAGATATGCGCATTGATTACCAGAAGCCGTCGTGAGGCCGCTAAAGGTGAGTACAGTCTGGGGCTGGATCAGTTGCTGGAAGCGGCATTGAGCGATACTTTTGTTTTGTGGGTGCCTGCGCAGAATGTGGTCGACCACCGCAGGTTTGAACAGCAGTCGCTGGGCATACTGGCGCAGCTGTCTGCCGTCTTTGGCAAGCGGTTGTGGATAGCCGCGGAACTGTTTTTGCTGTCAGGTGATGAGACAAAAATAGTTGCTTTACAGCGTTTGTCCGAACTTTCGGGCGTGCCGGTATGTGCGGCGGGAGGTGTGCAGATGCACATCCCGCAGCGTCGGGCCCTGCGCGATACCATCACAGCAATTCGTCTGGGCAAATCTGTCGCTGATCTGGGTTTTGACCTGCCCGCCAATGGCCAGCACTATCTGCGAAGTCGCCGTTTGCTGGCACGAATTTTCCCGGCTGAGTGGCTTGCTGAAACACTTGGCATCGCTGAGCAGTGCCAGTTCTCTCTTGATGAACTGCGTTATGAATATCCGCGCGAACTTGTTCCACAAACGCATACTTCGAGCAGTTGGCTGCACAAACTGACACTGGAAGGCATGCAACTGCGGTGGCCTGGAGGTGCGCCTGAGGCTGTGCAACAACTTGTCGTCAGGGAACTGAAACTGATCAGTGAGCTGGCGTATGAGCACTTCTTCCTGACCGTGCACGATATTGTGGTATTTGCCCGCGGCCAGGGAATTCTGTGCCAGGGGCGTGGTTCAGCAGCCAATTCAGCCGTTTGTTATTGCCTCGGAATTACTGCCGTTGATCCTGCACGGATGCAGCTATTGTTTGAACGGTTTTTGTCTAAGGAGCGCAATGAGCCTCCAGATATAGATGTGGATTTTGAACATGAGCGGCGCGAAGAAGTTATCCAGTATGTTTATAAAAAATATGGTCGGCATCGTGCGGCATTAGCGGCCACGGTCATTTGTTATCGGCGGCGCAGTGCTATACGGGATGTTGGTAAAGCGCTTGCTTTGAGCCTTGATCAGATAGAGCGTTGTGTAAGTTGCCTGCGCATGAACAGTGACGGAAACGTTGTGCAGATCGAGTCACCGGAATTGGAATCTGGTGTATTGCAGCAGTTGGTTGATCTGGTAGAACAGTTGTGTGGATTTCCACGGCATCTTTCACAACATGTGGGCGGATTTGTGATCAGTGAAGGGCCCTTGTATGAACTGGTTCCTGTTGAAAATGCCGCCATGGCTGATCGCACTGTCATTCAATGGGAAAAAGATGATCTGGAAGCATTGGGTTTGCTGAAAGTGGATATTCTGGCGCTGGGCATGTTGACTGCTGTGCGCAAAGCACTCGCGTTGCTGCCGCCGATACAGGGTAGACCCTGGCAGTTGCAGGATATCCCCGCGGAAGATCCGCAGGTCTACGAGATGATCAGTCGGGCAGATACCGTCGGCGTATTCCAGATTGAATCGCGCGCTCAGATGAGTATGCTGCCACGGTTGCGGCCCCGAAATTATTATGATCTGGTGATTCAGATAGCGATTGTGAGACCCGGCCCTATTCAAGGCGATATGGTGCACCCCTACCTGGCGCGTCGACAAGGAAAAGAGCCGGTTGTTTATCCCAGCGAGGGCGTGCGTGGTGTGCTGGAACGAACGCTGGGTGTGCCTATTTTTCAGGAACAAGTGATGCAGATCGCGATGGTGGCCGCTGGATTTTCAGGCGGTGAATCCGATCAGTTGCGCCGCGCCATGGCTGCCTGGAAGCGTAAAGGCGGCCTCGAACCTTTTGAAGAGAAACTGATCAGTGGTATGCGCGCACGAGGCTACACGGAGAGTTTTGCCCGCCAGATTTATCAGCAGATTCGCGGGTTTGGAGACTATGGTTTTCCGGAATCACATTCCGCAAGTTTTGCACTGCTGGCGTATGTGTCTGCCTGGTTAAAGTGTCATCACCCGGCAGCGTTTGTGTGTGCGCTCATCAATAGCCAGCCCATGGGGTTTTATGCACCAGCCCAGTTGGTGCAGGATTTACGCAGGCATGGTGTGTTGGTGTTGCCAGTCGATGTGCGTCTCAGCCAGTGGGATTGCACGCTCGAAAATAACGCCTTACGTCTGGGGCTGCGTCTGGTTAAAGGTCTGTCATCAACAGCAGCGCACCAGTTATTACTCGCCCGGCAACAGTCGGCATTTGTCAGTGTTGTTGATCTTGTGCGCCGCGTCGGCCTGAATCAGCGTGACCGTGATGCGTTGGCGGCAGCTGATGCCCTCAGTGCGCTGGCAAGCGATCGTCACCGGGCGTTTTGGGACGCCAGTGCTGTGGAGATTGTGCCGCCCTTGTTTGCAGAAGTGTCAGATGATTTTGGTCAAGCGCGTATCGGTGCTGAATTCATGTTGCCCAAGCCTGACGAGGCGCAAAATATTCTGGCTGATTACAATCACACCGGCTTAAGTCTACGCCGTCATCCTTTGGCGTTATGGCGGGCGCATCTGACGCAATATCGGGTATCGAGCGCCGAAGGTCTTGAACAACGGTCGGATGGCGATGTGGTTAAGGTGGCTGGGCTGATTACTTGCCGGCAACGCCCTCAAACCGCATCGGGTGTTACTTTCCTGACATTGGAGGACGAAACCGGTTTTATGAATGTGGTGGTCTGGCCGTCCCTATTGGAGCATTACTAT
Source organism: Gammaproteobacteria bacterium UBA6173 (assembly GCA_002422225.1). Classification (GTDB taxonomy): domain Bacteria; phylum Pseudomonadota; class Gammaproteobacteria; order Pseudomonadales; family Pseudohongiellaceae; genus Pseudohongiella. The sequence goes on along the minus strand of DITX01000147.1, from coordinate 21,456 downwards.
CGGCAGGTACATGAGGCGTCCGTTATGGGCATAACGGGTAAGTTGCAACGAGCAGATGGTGTGACACATGTGATCGCGACCGTTCTGGTTGATCTTAGCCACTGGTTTGCCGGGATGAGTCTGCACTCTCGTAATTTTTCTTGATCTTGAACAGCAAACCACCTAAAAACTTGTGTAAACTTACCCAAAAATTGGAGGTTTATACGCAAATGAGTCTAAAGAGTTATGGAGTTCGCGGTAGATCAATGACGTCGATCGCAGCACTGTTTATTGGTTTTTTCAGCACAGGACTGCTGGCGGATATTCCGCGATTGCCTGATGGGCGCCCGGATTTTCAGGGCATATGGACCAATGAGACGGATACCCCGGTTGAGCGTCCGCCACAGTTCGCTGACCGTCAGGCGATGACGGCAGAAGAGGCCGCTGCCTGGCGTCCGGAGTCTGCGGCTGGACTGACGGATCTCACGAAAACTGACACCCTCGATCCTAATCGTGGGCCTCCCCCCAAAGGTGAGCCTATCCGCCTGGAGGCTGACTGGTTTTTCGGCAGCGCGTACGTGGCGCAGATTCATGGTGAATATCGCACTTCGCTGGTGATTGATCCTCCAAACGGGCGTATTCCTTACGCGGAAAATGGACGCAATCGCGACTTTATTTCGCAGATGCTGGCGCGCCCAGGTGTCGCCGAGTTTGATGGCCCGGAGCTGAGGCCCGCGGGTGAACGTTGTTTATTGTCTGTGTTGTCTACGGCGGGGCCACCCATGCTGCCCATGTCATACAACAGTAACTATCGGATTGTGCAAACCGCAGATTACGTGATGATCATGGCGGAAATGGTGAATGATGTTCGAATTATTCGTCTCGATGACACTCACCAGCACGAGGCCATTCATAAGTGGATGGGCGATTCGGTCGGTCATTGGGAGGGTGATACCTTGGTGGTGACTACCCGGAATATGCATCCTCAGCAAAGTTTCCGGGGTTCAACCGGCAATATGGTCAGCACCGAATGGTTTTCCATGGAGTCTGATGGACAGATTAACTACCGTGTCACCATCAATGAACCAGAGGTGTTTGGACGATCATGGACAGCTGAAGTGCCCATGCGTCGTTTGCCAGCGGGCAACAGAATTTATGAATATGCCTGTCATGAAGGCAATTATGCGATTGTAGGTGCGCTGTCAGGCGCTCGATGGCAGGAACATTACGCGGCCCAGGAGGCTGATTCTCAGTAATCAGCTCAGTAATTGTTTGTTGACGCCAATACTGTTCCCCGTCGGCTCCACCAAGGGTAGATCAGCACAACAGCAACGATCAGCGCGGCGCCCATATAAAAGCCCGCGCTGACCTCCTGCTGTTCGCCCAGTAGCATTATCGCCAACGCAATTGCATACAGCGGCTCAAGATTGACTGCCAGCGAGCTGGCATACGCTGACAGTTGGCGAAGCGCTACCAATGAGAGTGCAAATGGTAGTAGCGTACATCCCAGCGCCAGAATCAACAGCCATATCAGGTCGTTGCCTTGTGGGAATGCAAACAGATCTGATGGGCTTTCTACAATGCCTGCCACCATGGGTAAACCTGGTAGTAACTGATACATCAGGCCAATGATAATCAACATGACTGCGCCAGCTGCCATTTCAATGGCGGTGACAGTCAGTGCATCGGCCTTAAGTACATAGCGTTTGTTAAGCGCCGCAAATAAGGCAACAAACATTGCCGACACCAGGCCCATAACAATGCCGGCATTCATGGCCTCCGGCGTGCCGCCAACCACCAGCACAATGCCAGGCAATACCATCATGCCAAGCAGCAACTCTGAAGGCTGAAAGCGCCGGCCTGCCAATATTGGTTCAAGAATAGCCAGAAATACCGGAACTGTGGCAATACAGGTCACCGCGACGGATGCATTTGACAGACGGATAGCCCCATAAAACGTCAGCCAGTGCAGGGTGACCAGAATACCAATGCCGGTATAGATGCCAATCAGGCGCATCGGCAAATTACGCAGCGATCTTAATACCGACGGCAGCAACAGTAGAATGACTGCGACCAACGCCATGCGCCACAACACCAATGGCAGCGCATCCAGCGTGATCAGTTTGCCAAGAATGGCAGTAAATCCCCAAAGCACCACACACAGATGGATTTGTAACCAGGCTTTTGTCGTTTGTGTCATGAGTGGGTATCTGAAGGAACAGCTGCCAAAGGCGTTGAGAAAACTTAGGATTGCCGACAAATTGCCGCTTATTAAGAATACCCTGACAAGTCTAGCACTTTAAACTGTTGTGGTAACTCAAGTAACATGTCGCACTTAAATTTTGGCCCGTTGTGGTCAGGTTGTCGATGTAATGATAAAGCGTATTCCCGTCAGTGAGCTTAAACTCGGCATGTTTGTACAGGAGTTGCATGGTTCATGGCTTAAACATCCTTTCTGGAAAACAAAATTCCTGTTGGAAGATATTGAAGATCTGTCTTTATTAAAAACCTGCGGCATTGCTGAAGTCAGTATTGATTCGGATAAGAGTATCAGTACCCCCGGTCGCCTGCCCAAGACTGAAACATCACCAGAAGCTGCCCAGGTGGTGACAGCGGCTCGCAGTGCCAGACCTGTCCCCAAGGCGGGGCCTGTCACTATGCAGGCGGAAGTGGCGCGCGCCCAAGAGTTGTGCAATCAGTCTAAAAAAGCGGTGACGGACATGTTCCGTGAAGCGCGTATGGGTAAGGCGATCTCCATGGACACCGCCCATGAGGTTGTCGACCAGATTACGGCGTCTGTAGAGCGTCATCCTCAAGCATTGATTACCCTTGCCCGGCTTAAAACCTCTGATGATTACACCTATATGCACTCGGTTGCGGTGTGCGCCATGATGATCGCGCTTGCCAAAGCGATTGGCATTTATCCGGTAGGTAGCCTTGTACGTTTGAGCAGCCAGCGGCTAGCAGTTGTGATCGAGCAGAACGAAGGGCAGATGTTAAAGCCCAAGGTGAAAGCATTTTTCTCACTGCGTTCAAGTTTGCCTGTTGCGCAGTCAGTGATTGATTTGTCTGCGCCGGGTATTGACGATCGTATTGAGGCGCGTGAATCTCCTGAAAAGTGGAACTTCCCTTATCTGAATGACCTTTGGCAGTCAGCTCTCTGAGTCAATCAGGCAAACAGACCCTGCAAAAACCAGCCTGACCGGGTGTTTGGTTCTGCTTTGCTGCGCTTGAGGTCTCTAAAGATCCATAAACGCATGCCTTGCAGGTTGCGAGCGACATAATAATCCCTCTGTATATCCTGTCCTGTCCACCAGCGGGTTTCGACGCGCTCTGGTCCTTGCAGCAGTGTCAGCGGCGAAAGATAAACCGGATTTTGCTGCCGGGTTGTCAGCCGCATGGGTGTGGGTAACAACAGACACGGTTGCTTGCCCGCTGGTATAAACCCATGACTGCGCGGCGCCTTAAATGACGGTTTAATCGCTTGTATATGCTCATAGGGCCGATAATTTCCAGCAACGGCCGGATCATAATCTTCCTCATGATGGATCGAAAAAATCGCATCTTTGCCAAGCCGGGCTGACAATAACTCCAGCAGATCAGGAGCCGCTTTATCTGAGCCAGACAGTTGGGCCCGGCTCTGTGCAGGGTGTGCGCCACCGGGGTAATAATCCTGGAAATGACTGCACAGCACACTTACGGATGTAATAGCACTGTTGATTGTGGTTTTCTGTAATTTATGCTCGAGCAGCATCAACCAGACCGAACTCTCACGCACGGGGTGTCGGGTATAAAGCTCGATTGACAGTGTCTGCTGCCGTATGTCAGTTAATCCAAACAGCAACTGGTCTGCCGTTTTATGATGCTTACGCAAAAACGCATTCAGCTGATCTAGCAGTGGTGCAGCCAACACAAGTATATCTGCCGGTGTTTCGGCCTGAATATCCGGTGTGATGCTGTGCTCAAACACCAGGCGTTCGTGCCAGCGTGGCAAACTGGACTTTTGTTCGCCGAGCAATTGCGAGAGGTAGTCACTTAGTTCTCGCCCAAATCTCAGCCTTAATGCCGCAGCTGGAAGGCGCCAAAGGTCGCGTAAGTAATGTAATCCGCACCCAGCGAGGCGTTTTTTAATTCTTCTATCCAGCATCAGATGCTCGATTGCGATGCTGCCCAGTATTGAGCGCAAACCGTCACGTTGTGGAATCAACACATTTTGACGTGTTTGAGAGAGCAGAATACTTGCCGCAGCGCTCGGGCTGGCGGCCTCTACATACAGTACTGGTAGTTGCAGTTGATTGAGTTTGTCTTGCAGTGCTGGGCGTAGCGTGCGGGACAGACCGCGCATGCCGCCAAACAAGCGTAAGCTGCTGCGCACATCGATGGCCAGCACATCTTGGCCAGGGATATAAATATGATCGCTGACGCTCAAGCAAAGTGCCGCCAGATCTTTGATAGGCTGCACGCATCCCTCTTGGCTCAGACCAGGAAAATGCAGGGCATACCAGAAAGAGCTGCCGACCAGTAAGCCAGGTTTGTTTGAGGACTGGGTAACAGGCCGTAAATGCGGAGCACTGCCGGTTCTCAGGGCGTAACTGTTTGCTGCCATGAGAACATTAACCAGGCAGGCGCAGCCTTATTTCGCCCTGGCGATGGCTGCCTTTGGCGCGCAGAAGCCGGATGCCTATCTGCCTATGGCCATCATCTGAATCCGGAGCTGCACTGAGTTCCAATTGCAGGGTTGCGGGTGAGTGGGGCGTGGGCCGTTGGTGGAATAAAACACCCAGTGTTTTACCTTCGCTGGCTGCCATTTGCAGCCGGCGAATGACGCGCCCGCCCAGCCAGTTCTGCCACGCCAGCACCATACCGCACTCAGTAGACTGCAGTGCCTTTTCAATGCTCCATAAGGCATTGTTGCAACGCGTTTGTGCGGGAATAACAAAACTGTTACGAATGTTGATGCCTGATTGTGCCAGTGCTGGACCATGAAGCTGGTAAGGAGGCGTTATCCATAACAGGGATTGCGGCTGATGGCTGCGCATGCGCAGTAACGGCATGAGTATCTGCAGCTCCCCAATCGCTTTATGCCGACTAATGATTTCCACCAGCCCACTCGTTGGCCATCCTCCGCTTGGCAGCAACTGGTCCAGCGCACTAAATCCCGTGCTTTGTGTGGAAACGGAATGGCTGTTGTGCTCGCGATGCCGCTCAGGTAAATCAAATAAATCAACCAAGCCCGGAGTGATTGATCGTGTTGATGAATATTGTTGCCCAATATGGGGCGCGTTTGTGTTGTGCGAATGATTTCCTCGCCATAAGCCGGGTGTGTCAGCCAACAACTGCTGAACTTTGTCCTCTGGTTTGTTGAGCGGGCTATCTGGGGAAATCATGGGAGCTCCGGCGCAAAATGCTGTATAAAAAATCAGTACGTGTAAATCTATACAGTATTTGTTGTGCGATCAAGAAGGATTTTTTATCGTTTGGCTCCGTTCCATAAGAAAAGTTGTATAAAAAACCATCAATATAATTGTTAAAGAGGTATGTTTGTAATACTCTTCAGTGCCTTAGGACGCTTTTCTTGATTCTCTATCAGATTAAGATCTTAATTAACTGGAAACAAAATAATTAATTAAAAGAGCTGCCCCATGAAACGCAAACCCGACATGATTACGGTGGTGATATTCCTGTTTGCACTCAGTGTTGTGATTAGTGGAGTGGCGCAAAGCGGGTTGTTGTAATTAGCTGAAGCGGATAATGCGAGCGGGTGTAGCAACAGCATCCATATCAACGTCCCAAGGCTGCGCCTTCAGAGGATATAAAGCCTGTTGGCATTCATGGGCTAAGCCAAGCAAAAACGGTTTGCCTTGTGAGTGTCTGCGAAATGCAAACGCACGGTCATAAAACCCCTGCCCCATGCCCAAGCGATGGCCAGCCCCATCAAAGGCCACCAGTGGCATCATCACCAGATCAAACTGCCTAGCGGCAAGCCGGGTTCGTATACCCAATACAGGTTCTGCAATTCCCCAGCGGTTGCGCTGCAAGCGGTCTCCTGCACGGTAGCGAACAAATTCCATCTGATGTGCTTGCAAGGGATGCAAGACTGGCACATAACAACACTTGCCATCCCGCTCAGCCATTCTTAATAAGGCAGCCGTACCCATTTCACTGGCTAAAGACAGATAAATACTGATGGTTCTGGCCCGCCGGTAAACAGGAAAACTGCGAATGCGGCGACACAACGCCGATTCAGCGGCTTTTTGCTGAAAATAGGACAGATTGCGACGTTGATTAAGCGCGTGACGACGAGATTGCTGGCGAGTGAGTTGACTGTCTGGCGACATGCGTAAGTCTGGAAAATGTTTACTCGGTGCTCGAGTATCAAGCATGGAAGTCACCCGGAATGACGCTGCCGAATTAGCCCTGAACCCAAAGGCTCAGGTGGTGGCTCCAGCGATGTATAAGGCTTTCCGTCAGGCGGACATGCACAACAACATCTATCAAGGAGCCTCCGGGGTTTTGAATATCGGCTCAAGGACACCTTCAGCTGGCGCTCACCCCAGGTAACTGTGGAGCCAGTATATACAACTTGAATCAGCCGATCGATAGAAAATATCTACTGAAGTTCGATCTGACGGAAGTTTTGCAGCGCTCGCTCAACTTTATCTTCGAGGAATTTGATCTGCTGCGCAGTGCTCTGGCGGGACTCGTTAATCTGACGATTTTTCTGAAGCAGCTCATGAGTAATGTTCAGAGCAGCCATTACAGAAATTTTCTCAAGCCCATGAATCGTGCCACGCGTCTTGATTTTCCTCATGTTTTCATCAAGATGGCGGGCGGATTTAAACAGGGCATCCTGCTCAGAGGGCGGACAACTGATCTGGTATTCGCGATCCAGTATTTTGACAACAACCGTGCTGGCGGCTTCCAGGGAATTGCTCATATCAAGCGCTCGGGGATTGTTCCATTGATCGCAGGCGACTCAGCACGGATTCAAGACGCACCTTGGCCTGACGGTTGTTCTCCAGCAGTTGCTGGCGTTCCGTTTGCCAGTTATGCTGCCCAGCCCTGAGCAGTTGATTTTCCTGCTTCATAGCAGCACACAAGGCAATCAGCGCCGTGATTTTTTCATCAAGTGTGTTGAACTGATCGTCGGTCATTTCAATAAATACGCTGCATCGGATGTGACCGATACTATAGTCACGTGTTATGGGACGGTCAATAACGCCAGACAAAAACTCCCAATAAAAAAAGGCGTTATGACAATAAGTAGTGATAAAACATTCACTTTAAAACGGCAGACAGGTGCAAAGACGGGCATGGCAAAACAGACAAATGTGACTCAAGTAGTTAAATCAGTGGATGTGATGAAATCCATGTTAACCGGCACGGCGCTGTATGAAGAGGCTGCACTCCGGCGCCGCACACTGATGTCCAGGATAAAAAAGAACAGTATCGCGCTGTTATCTGCAGCACCACAACGCACACGTAGTCACGATACGGAATACACCTACCGCCAGGACAGCGACTTTTATTACCTGAGTGCATTTACCGAAGATGATGCAGTGCTAGTACTGATTCCCGGCCGCTCACAAGGTGAAGTTGTGCTGTTTTGCCAACCCAAAGATAAAACCAAAGAATTGTGGACAGGCATCCTGACCGGGCCAAAACAGGCAAAAACAACTTTGTTGATTGATGAGGCCTATCCGATCACCGACATTGATCGGATTCTGCCGACCCTGATGGATGGCTGTGAACGTATTTACTCATGCATCGGAAAAGATGCCAGCTTTGACGAGCGCGTAATGGGATGGCTAAAAGCCGTGCGCGCTAAAGTCAGACAAGGCGCAAGGCCGCCAACCGAGTTTGTGGCGCTCGATCCGCTGATACATGAAATGCGTCTGTTCAAGAGTAAAGGTGAAATTGCGTTGATGCAGGAGGCAGCCGATATTTCAGCACGCGCTCACAAACGCGCCATGCTGGCAGCCAGTGCCGGACGTTATGAATATCATCTGGAAGCAGAACTGCTGCATGAATTTATGATGTCTGGCAGCCGGGCACCCGCCTATAACAGTATTGTTGCGGCCGGTGCCAATGCCTGCATTCTGCATTACATCACCAACAACCAGCCCTTGCGCAGTGGCGATCTGGTATTGATCGATGCCGGTTGCGAGTTTGAATACTACGCAGCAGACATTACCCGTACGTTCCCGGTCAGCGGCCGTTTCAGCAAAGAGCAAAAAGCCTTGTACGATGTGGTGCTGAAGGCACAGCTTGACGCCATTGCACTCATGCGTCCGGGCGTGATTCGCGATGAAATCCATAATGTCACAGTCAAAGTGATTACCGAGGGCTTGGTGGCCTTGGGGCTGTTAACAGGTAAACCGGCGGACTTGATCAAATCCGGTGCCTATCGTGATTTTTATATGCACGGCGCCAGTCACTGGCTGGGCATCGATGTTCACGATGCGGGTGCCTACCAAAAAGCGGGCGCGTCGCGGCCACTTGAAGCTGGCATGGTGATGACAATTGAGCCGGGAATCTATATTTCACCGGATAACAAAAAAGTCGATAAAAAGTGGCGAGGCATTGGCATACGTATTGAGGATGATGTGTTAATCACGCGCACCGGACATCGTGTATTAACACACGCTGTACCTAAAACAACGGATGACATCGAGGCCTTGATGGCGTTGCGCACCCACTAAACTGAATCGGACTGCATTGACTATGCTTATTGATTCGCCACACACACACTACGACCTGGTTATTGCTGGCGGTGGGCTGGTCGGCGGCAGTTTTGCCTTACTGCTGGCTGCTCTGCCGGGTAGTCGCGCATTGCGCATTTTGCTGGTGGACAGTTCACCACTGGTGAGTGGTACACGCGATGTAGGCAAACCATTTGATGCGCGTAGTACTGCCATTTCCTGGGGAAGCCGGCAGATATTTCAGCAGGCAGGTCTCTGGGACAAGCTCTCCCCAGGATTGACCGCCATCCGTGATATCCATGTCTCGGATAAGGGACATGTGGGAGCAACACGGCTAAACAGCGATCAGATGCATGTGGATGCCTTGGGGTACGTTGCTGAAAACACACACCTTAATCAAGTCATCGCCGCCAGCCTGCTAGACAGTCCACACATCGCGGTCTATGCGCCAGGCAAGATTGTTGATGCCAAACCTGTCTCAGAAGGCGTCAGCCTGCTTGTTGATACCGGCACGCAGGCCACAGTCCAGGTCACCAGTCGACTATTGGTGATTGCAGATGGTGGCCGGTCTTCCTTGTGTGATCAGTTGGGGATTGCCCTGACTCGCAAACCCTACGGGCAACATGCGCTGATCAGCAATATCTCCTTCGAGCAGGCTCATCAGGGCCGTGCGTTTGAACGCTTCACGGATACCGGCCCGCTGGCCGTGTTACCGTTGCCGGATCTTGACGGCGAGCACCGTGCTGCCTTGGTCTGGACGTTGGCCGACGACCAAGTGGATAACATCATGGCGTTGCCGGATGCAGCATTTCTGACGGCATTACAACAGCGTTTTGGATATCGGCTGGGGACACTGACGCGGGTGGGCGAGCGGGTGCTTTACCCCTTAAGCCTGACACTGGCCAGTGAACAAATTCGCCCCGGAATCGTGTTGCTGGGCAATGTTGCACACACGCTGCATCCGGTCGCTGGCCAGGGTTTGAATCTGGCTTTACGCGATGCGCGTGAGCTGGCAGCCTTGATCGCTGCCGCTGTGGATATGGACCAAGCCGATATGATTGGCCGCTATCAATGGCTGCAGCAGTATGTGCAGCGCCAGCAAAAGGATCAACAACAGACGGTCTATTTCAGTGACCAGGTAACCCGGCTGTTTTCCAACAGTAACCCCATACTGGCCCTCGGGCGCAATATTGGGTTGCTGGGAATGGATCTGCTGCCGCCCGCCAAACGCTGGTTCAGCCGGCAAGCCATGGGCATGACCGATCGTCAAATCAGGCCGGTATCAGGGCGTCATGAGTGAGCGGATCATCTCGATGCGCGCGCGATTGACCCCCATATCCCCATAACCCAAACGTGATGCTGAGCGCACGTGCACGATGTTCTGTGCCGGGTCTGCCAGAAACTCTACATCATCCACGTACCCCATCAGACTGCTGGTGAATTCCGCGTAAAGATAGTTGCCGTTTTCGCTGATGATAACAGCACGCGGCATTTGTGAAACGGCGGCCTTTACCTGCGCGAGGTCACCGTTTAGCGGCGCAATACCATGGCTTTCGCGCGTTTCAAAACTGCACACACAATTTGGGGAGTCAGGACAGCCAGCAAGCTGATTATTCTGTATGCCGAGTGTTGAGGGGCGATCGCCCGCGCAACCAATCAAGGTCAGGAGTCCCACTATTACAAACCCTCGTTTCAACGTGTTATGAATGTCCATGTGCTGTTTGCCCTTAACGCTTATGTTGCCTGACAGTGATTGGATTTTTTGCTTATGCGGCTGGCGTTGTGATGGCAAGGCTCAGTGATTCGGCAATCATTGCCGGTTTGTCCTGACCTTCTATTTCAACAGTCGCCTGGTTCTTCAGCAAAAATTGGCCGGGATTTTTTTCTTCAATACTGAGTAATACAAATCTGGCTCTGATACGGGCACCCACGCGCACTGGATTAAGAAATCTGACTTTATCCAGTCCATAGTTGATGGTAATTCGTGTGTTCTCCAGGCGCACACTACCCGCTTCAGCCCCTAACATACTCAGCAGTGACAGGGTCAGATAACCATGTGCAATGGTGCCTCCGAACGGCGTCTCGTTTTTTGCACGCTCTACGTCCAGATGAATGAACTGAAAATCACCGGTGGTTTCGGCAAATTGATCAACTTGCTTCTGACTGATGGTGTGCCACTGACTGATACCGGTTTCGGTACCAATGAGTGCGCGTGCGGCGTCGGGGCTGACATGTCCGGCCATGGAAGGACTCCTGTTTTATCGCGGATTAATGGTAAAGTCTGTGCCGAGTGCCGTCAGTATTGATCAGAATAATGATGGCAGCAACCGCAGACTGGAGGATGTATGAGCGCAGCCACAACAAAAACTGATTACGATGTCGTGATTGTGGGTGCTGGCCCTATTGGTGCGGCGATGGCATTGGCTTTGCGAAAAAGTGGGTTGCGTCTTGCGCTGCTGGACAGTCAGCCTCTGCTGGATTCGATGTCGCTGATAAACGGCGCGGAATTTGATCCCAGAGTCAGTGCGATTACGCCAGCTTCAGAGGCGCTGTTTGAGTCCCTGGGTGTATGGTCGGTCATGCAAAACAGTCGAGTCAGCCCCTACACAGACATGCATGTGCGTGAGGCGGATGGTACTGCCGATATCAATTTTTGTGCAGCCGATATCCACGCGCCTGTACTTGGGCATATTGTTGAGAACCGGGTCATGGTTGCCGCCATGCATCAGGCGTTACGCGGCCAGCCGCTGCTGGACTGTCTGATGCCCGCCAGCGTGATCGCGCTCGACAATGCTCCGCAGGCGGCGGTTCTGACATTAGACACAGGGCGCCAACTCTCTGCCCGCCTGGTCATTGCTGCTGATGGCGCCCAATCACCCCTCAGGCAGCTCGCCGGTTTTCAGACCCGCGAGTGGGACTATGAACATGAGGCCATTGTGTGTTCTGTGCGCACTGACAAACCACACCAGCAATGTGCCCGCCAGGTTTTTATGGATCAGGGTGTGCTGGCATTTTTGCCATTGGCTGCACCGGATAACGAGGCGGAACACTGGTGCTCAATTGTCTGGTCTGTCATACCCGCTGCGGCGCAGTCTTTGCTGGCCATGCCCGATCCAGACTTTTGCAGGGCGCTGTCCTACGCCAGTGAACACTGGCTGGGTGACGTGACACACACAAGCAAGCGCTTCAGTTTCTCATTGCGTCAGCGTCATGCGCTGGAGTACGTCAACAAGCGTGTTGTTCTGATTGGTGATGCGGCCCACAGCATCCATCCGCTGGCAGGGCAAGGTGCCAATCTGGGGCTGGCTGATGTTCAGGCGCTGGCCGATGTGTTGACCCGCGTTGATGCCACCGGACGCGACCCGGCTGATCCGGTACTGCTTGCCCGCTACCAGCGCGACCGAAAGCCTCACAACATGTCAATGATGCTGCTCATGGAAGGCTTCAAACGACTTTATGCCGAACAACCCCTGCCGATAAGATGGTTGCGCAATACCGGGATGCGTGCGGTTGAACAAACGCCATGGCTAAAAAATCAGCTGATCAGGGCGGCAATGGGCACGCACGTGTAAGAGTTTTAAGTAAATACCTCTAAAGCTTTCTCAACAATGGACGAAAACAGAATTATGCCCGGATTGTCCGTAGGAGAAAGTCATGAGACAACATTCAACCTGGCCGTTCGATGTCGATTTAAGTGCATTGGACACAGGCAGCATTACCAATCTTATTCTTGATATAGAAAATCACCTTCCGTTGCTCACCTCAGAGGGTGATATGCAAGAGTTGCTGCGTGTTAAGCGACTTTTTGAAGAAGAACTGATGGAAACCCGTCGTCTGCATTAATTGTCGATCTGCCCTGAAACACGTTACTTCCAGCGTGTAGTNNTGTGTGTCATTCCGGCTGTTTAACAGGCCGGGCTTGCCGTTTTACAGACTAAAAACAACAGCAGAATAGGTGATGATATGAAAAAACTGATAAGTATGTTTGCTGCAGCTGCCCTGATGTGCGGGCAAGCGTTTGCAATCGATGAGGCTCGTCTGACTGCCGCGCTTAACTCCCCGGAGCGCAGTGATGCCGACAAAGCGCTGGATGCGGCACGTCAGCCCGTTGCGGTATTAAGCTTTCTTGGGCTTGAAGAAGGCATGACAGTGATGGACGTGATGGCGTCCGGTGGCTGGTACACCGAGGTGTTGTCGCTGGCAGTTGGTCCACAGGGCAAAGTTCTGATGCAGAACAACCCTGCTTCGCTCGCCCGCGGCACCACCGCTGAAACGGTAAACAACCGCGTAAATGGTCGATTAAACAATGTTGAGCGTGTGGAAAACACCTTTGATCAGCTTGGTGTTGCGCCTGGCAGTGTTGATCTGGCGATCACTCACCTGAACTTTCACGATGTTTACAACGGCAATCCAGCCAACGCCATGGCGATGCTGGCGGCCATCAAAGATGTTTTGAAATCAGGTGGTATTCTGGGCATTGCTGATCACCGTGGCAATCTGGGCGCTGACAATGCTGCGCTGCACCGCATTCCGCTGGATACTGTTGCGCAGGCCGCGACCGAAGCAGGGTTCCACATTGTTGGTGTCAGTGATGCGCTGTATGTCGATAGCGACCCACGTACTGCCGGTCCATTTGATGAAAGTCTGGGACGCAATACCGATCGTATACTGCTAAAGCTGATGAAACCGTAAACTGTTTGCACAATGCCCGCGGCAGTTTCAACATGCCGCGGACATTAACTCTGTGATAAGAAGTCTACCTTGAAAAAATCCCAGCCTGCCACCTCCCCCCTCGCTTGGCTTACGCGCTTTGCGTCTGTTTTTAAGTACAGCCGAATCGCTATTGAAATTGTTTGGCGTGCCAGCCCATTCCTCACCATTGTCATGGCGCTGGCAACATTGTCTGCCGGGCTTTTGCCGGCGGCCATTGCATGGGTCGGGCAATTGATTGTGGATGCGGTGGTAAGCGCTATTCAGGCAGAGGGGGCGCTGCGTGATCAGGCCAAATCTGATCTATTGCGCTTTGTGCTGATAGAAGCCGGTCTGGTCGTGCTGATGACCGGAGCGTTGAAAATCAACAGTGTATGCCAGTCCATTCTACGTGCTTTGCTCGGCAACGAAGTCAACGTCATGATTCTGGAAAAAGCCTTGACGCTGGAACTGGCCAATTTTGAAGACTCCGAATATTACGACAAGCTGGTGCGCGCGCGCCGCGAAGCATCCAGCCGTCCGTTAAGTCTGGTCATAGCAACCTATGATCTGATCCGCGATGGCATCTCGCTGATCAGTTATGGTTTTCTGCTCTGGCAATTTTCGGTCTGGGCAGTTTTGCTGCTGGGTTTTGCCGGTGTCCCGGCATTTGTGGCCGAGGCTCGCTTCTCTGGCGAAGCATTCCGTAATCAGCGTCGTCGCTCTGCCGAGCGTCGTATGCAGGTTTATCTGGAGATGGTGCTAACGCGAGAAGACGGTGTCAAAGAAGTCAAACTCATGCAGCTGGGGCGGCTGTTTCTGCAGCGTTATATTGATATTTTTAACAATATCTACAAAGAGGATCGTAGCCTGGTCCTGCGCCGCGGTATCTGGGGTTATGCGCTAGGTCTGATTGCCAGTGCAGCGTTTTACTTCTCTTACGGCTGGGTGGCTTTTGCCGCCGTTGCCGGTGCGATAACGCTGGGTCAAATGACCATGTACATCGCGGTGTTCCGCCAAGGTCAGGGCGCTGTCACCAGTTGTCTGGCATCGATCAACAAAATGTATGAGGACAATCTGTATCTGTCCAATCTCACCGAGTACCTGGGACACAATGTGCCTGAGCCCACCGGCCATGTCACTGAGGGGGTGGATCCGCAAGACGGCATTCGATTTGAACATGTAAGCTTTTACTACCCGGGCAGCACCACGCCTGCACTGGACAATATCAGTCTGCATATTCGCGCGGGTGAAAGCCTGGCGATTGTCGGTGAAAACGGTTCAGGCAAAACTACCCTGATCAAGTTGTTGACACGTCTATATACGCCGACGCATGGGCGCATTCTGTTTCAGGGTATTGACCTGCAAGACTGGAATATTGATGCCCTGCGCGAAAAAATTGGTGTGATCTTTCAGGATTTTGCGCGCTACCAGCTTAAAGTCGGCGAGAATATTGGCGTAGGCGACAAAGACTTCATGGCTGAAAGCGGCCTGGTGACGGTGGCGTCAGAAAAAGGTTTGGCCGCCGACTTCATCCGTCAGATGCCCGCGCAGTATGATACCCAGCTCGGCACCTGGTTCCGCGACGGCAAAGAGCTCTCTGGCGGACAATGGCAGAAAATAGCATTGTCGCGTGCTTTTATGCGCAGCCGTGCAGAGGTGTTGATTCTGGATGAGCCCACGGCGGCCATTGATGCCAAAGCGGAAGCTGAAATATTTGCGCACTTTCGTGAATTGACGGGTAATCGCATCTCGATAATCATCTCACACAGATTCTCTACGGTACGCATTGCCGACCATATTCTTGTCATGGATCAGGGCAAAATCATGGAGGAAGGCGATCATGTCGACCTGCTGGCGCTGGGTGGTCAGTACGCCACACTGTTTGAACTTCAGGCGAAAGGTTACCAATAAAAGCGCTACCAATAAGCCATTGTGACTAACACGAGGGTTGGCTGATGCTACCGTTTGAAAATGGTTTTGTTGAGGTTGCGGTGTTACTTGCTGTGGTGACAGTCATCGCTTCGCTTGGGAGAATACTTAAACAGCCTTTGATCGTGTCTTTTATTGCTGCTGGAATTCTTATAGGGCCCTCAGCATTTTCACTGGTCGAATCCACTGAGCAGATTGAATTGCTTGCTCAGATAGGCATTGCCTTGCTGCTGTTTGTGGTCGGTCTCAAACTGGATTTACATATTATTCGCACCATGGGTCCTGTAGCGCTTGCGACAGGACTTGGTCAAGTTCTGTTTACGTCGGTTTTTGGTTACCTGATCGCTTTGGCGTTGGGTATGACCCCGGTGGCAGCTATCTATGTAGGGGTTGCACTTACATTCTCCAGCACAATTATTATCGTCAAACTGCTATCTGATAAAAAAGAAATTGACGCCTTGCACGGGCGCATTGCCGTCGGTTTTCTGATCGTGCAGGACATCGTTGTGGTGTTAGTCATGATTGGTCTCACTGCAATGGGTGCTGGAACCGATGCCGCGCCTGATCAATTACTCACCACTATGATCTGGGTGTTTGCAAAAGGTTTTGGCATGCTGCTTGGCATCGCCTTTTTGATGAAATTTGTTTTGCCAATTGTCAGCATGCACATGGCTCAGTCGGCCGAACTGCTGATTCTATTTGCGGTAACCTGGGCGGTTACCTTGGCAACATTGGGTGACATGCTGGGGTTCAGTAAAGAAGTTGGTGCATTTCTGGCAGGTGTTTCCCTGGCTTCCACGCCTTATCGCGAAGTGATTGGTGCCCGCCTGGTGAGCCTTCGAGACTTCCTGCTGCTATTCTTCTTTATTGAATTGGGCGCAGGTCTGGACATTACGGCACTCACTGGTCAGCTCCAACCGGCACTGATACTTTCGACGTTTGTCTTGATCGGGAACCCACTGATTGTCATGGTGATCATGGGGGCTATGGGATACCGAAAACGAACGAGTTTTCTGGCTGGATTAACGGTCGCTCAAATCAGTGAGTTTTCTCTGATTCTTGCGGCGCTTGGCTTGAGTCTCGGGCATCTGGACCGCGATATCGTCGGACTCATCACGCTGGTTGGGTTGATTACAATCAGTGGCTCTACCTACCTGATTTTGTATTCCCATCAGCTCTATCAGCGGCTGGCGCCAGTACTGACAGTTTTTGAGCGCAAACATGCTGATCGTGAGGCCGCCTTTGATAATGGTGAAAACGATGGGCGTCCAGACATTATCATTTTGGGTTTGGGGCGTTTTGGGATGGCCATTGCCGAGAGCTTGCACAACAAAGGCCGACGGGTGCTCGGTATTGATATTGATCCTGAAGTCATCAGAACACGGGCCGGTGTTGATATAAATGTGCGCTTTGGCGATGCAGAAGACCCTGAATTTCTCGATACATTACCCTTGCGGTGTGTAGATTGGATTGTGTGTACCGCCAGAGAGCGCGACATATCACTATCGTTACTGAAGACTTTGCGCGATTCGTCTTACAAAGGCAAAACAGCAGTCACCGCATCAACCGCGGTAGATGCGGCAATGCTTGAGCGCGCAGGCGCAGACCTTGTCCTACGACCTTTTCTGGATGCGGCGCAACAAGCGGCAGGCAATCTTGTGGCGCACACGGATCCGCTTTTTAGCAGTGGTCAGGAACACCAATAATTGGTCTAAACCACCAGCTGCTTGTGATAGTCGCAAAATGTTTGCATTAAATATCCTTTAAAAACAATGAAATAAAAATTGGCACGGATTGTGTATTGCGGTTCTTCAGAAACATTTTGTTCTGAAATAACAACGCCACACGGTCGTGCCAATAAATGACAACTCAAAGCCTGATAGATCTATTTACCCGCCACAAGGTGGCCGCCAATCTGGTCATGATCATGATGATCCTGTCTGGGCTTTGGGCGGGTAGTCGAATCAATACGCAACTGGATCCTTCCGTGCAATCACCGGTGATTCTGGTGTTTGTGCGTTGGCCAGGGGCGTCTGCCGAAGATGTAGAAAAGCTCATTGTTGCGCCGATCGAGCAACAGATGAATACCTTGAACAATCTGCAGCAAGTGTATTCAACCACAACGCAAGGCCAGTCACGCATCGACCTGGAATTCACCTTTGATACCGATCTGAGCAAAGCGCTCGAAGACGTCAACGACCGTATAGCCCAGGTTAGAAACCTGCCTGCGGATATGGAGCCTGTGACTGCCCGCCGCGGCACACGCTACGAAGACATAGCGTCTCTGCTCTTGACAGGGGGCAGCAGCATTCAGGAATTGCTGCCGATGGCGCGTCAGTTTGAGCGCGAACTTTATGAGATCGGTGTTGAACGCATTGTGTTTGTTGGATTGCCCGAAGAGGAGATGGCTATTCAGGTTTCCAGTGCCAATCTGATGGCACTGAATACCACGCTGGATAATGTAGCCTCTGCCATTCGTCAGCGCAGCGCAGACCTGCCCGCTGGCGTGGTGGCGCGTGCCCAGGGCGAGATGCAGTTGCGTGCCATGGAACAACGCCGTGACAGTCAGGGTTTTGAGCAGTTGCAACTGCAGCTGGGTGCAGGGGAAGAGTTGGTCCGCCTAGGCGACATCGCTACCATCGAAAAGCGCCCGCGTGCCGGCCAAGCTGAACTGGCCAGAGAGGGCAAACCCGCCATCGAAATGAGTCTGTTCCGATTGAGCGACACGGACGCGCTGATCTCGGCGCAAGCTCTGCAGCAGTGGCTCGATAAAACCCGTGCCGAATTGCCCGAAGGGATTACCATCGAGGTCTATCAAGAAGTATGGAAGCTGCTGAAAGAACAGTTGGGGGTCATTTTTTCCAACGCCTGGTCTGGCCTGGTGCTGGTCGCATTGACCTTGTTTGTGTTCCTGAATACTCGAACTGCATGGTGGGTAATGTTAGGCATTCCGGTCAGCTTTCTGTTTGCAACTTTGCTGTACTACTACTGGTTTGATGGCAGCATCAATATTCTTGCACTGATCACCTTTATCATGGCCTTGGGTATCGTTGTGGATGATGCCATTGTGGTCGGTGAAGATGCGGTCGCGTTGTTTGAGCAAGGCTACTCGGCCGAAGATGCCGCCGCCGGTGCCGCCAAGCGCATGTTTATGCCGGTGGTCACCTCGTCGCTGACGACACTGGCGGCCTTTGTGCCATTGCTGATCTCTGGTGGCGAAATGGGGGCTGTTATCCAGACCATGCCCATGGTGTTGTTTTGCGTCATCATCGCCTCATTGATTGAATGTTTTCTGGTTTTGCCTGGTCATCTGAAACACAGTTTCAGCCGCATGAAACGTGAGCACAAGCCATCTGCACGTTTAGCTTTTGACCGGGCCTTTTATTCGTTCCGCGATCGCATCTACGCTCCCGTGCTTGACTATGCTTTGGCGCGTCCGTACAGCACCCTGTTGACGGTATTTGGTTGTGTGGTGCTGGCACTGAGTCTGGTGATCAGCGGTCGTGTAGGAATGAATTTTGTAACGGGCATGAGCTTGCAGATGTTGGAAGCCAATGTGAGTTTCACCATGGATGCCAGTGACGCACAACGTCGTGCATTTATGCAGACTCTTGAGCAGACGCTCACACAAGTCGATGATGAGCACGGCAAGACCAACATCAACGGCTATTATGTTGGGTACAACACGGCCCGGTTGAATCAGGAGCGCAAGTCTGGTCAGCAATACGCGTCAATGCGCGTTGAGTACAGCTGGGAAGATGAGTACCAGATAGATCCTCAAGGGTTTGTAAATAAATGGCAGCAATTGGTCACCAAACCGCCTTTTGTTGAACAACTGGTATTGGAAGTGCGCGGCGGTGCCAACGGAGGACGACCGGATCTGTCGCTGGTATTGCGTGGTGAAGATCTGAACAGTTTAAAGCTGGCCTCTGAGGAGTTGCAGGTCGCGCTGTTGTCTTACGAAGGTGTGAGCAACGTGTTTGACAACCTGCCTTACGGCAAAGATCAGATGATTTTTGCACTCAATGCAGAAGGTGCTGCGCTTGGACTGACAACAACTGCGCTGGGTCAGCAGCTGCGAAGTGCCTACTACGGAAACCGCGTACAGATTTTTAATCTGAATAATACCGAACTGGAAGTGTTGGTGACCTTGCCGGATGATGAGCGCGATCAGATCAGTTCCCTGCGTCAATTTCCGGTACGTACTCCAAGTGGACAAGTCGTGCCGTTGGGGTTGGTTGCCGATTTGTCTACCCGACGTGGTATTGACGTGATCAATCATAACGGCGGCTTTTTGTCGGTAATGGTGAGTGCCTCTGTTGATAGTCAGACCAATAATGCCGAACGTGTACTTGCCAATGTGCGCGCGGACGTGCTGCCTGAAATCAGTCGACGATACGGCCTCAGCTCCGAACTGGGCGGCAACAGCCTTCAGAATCAACAACTGCTGGAAACCATGCAACTTGGTGGTTCGCTGACACTGATTTTTATTTACCTGATTCTGGCATGGTCATTCAGTTCATACCTGTGGCCTCTGGCTGTGATGTCAGCAATCCCTTTGGCTTTGACCGGTGCAATTGTCGGGCACTGGGTCATAGGCGTGGATATTGGTGCGATGTCGATGCTGGCCTTTTTTGCGCTAGCGGGTGTGATTGTCAACGACTCGATTGTGCTAGTGAGCTTTTTGCGACGAGAGCAGGAGGCAGGGTTGTCTCTGCGCGCCGCGGTCAGATCTGCAGCCTTATCGCGCTTCAGAGCAGTATTGTTGACCTCATTAACAACAATCGCCGGATTGTCGCCACTGATGTTTGAAAATTTCAGTCTGGCTATTTATATGGTGCCCATTGCCGTCACGCTGTGTTTTGGACTGGCCTTTGGTACCGCGCTGGTTCTGCTGGTGGTGCCAGCCATGATAGTCATCACCGAGCAATTGAAGTCACGTATCACTAATTTATTGTCTGCAACACGCAGATTTAAAATTCAGGAAGGAAACTGATCATGTTTGAACAAGCTCAGATCGTCAGAAGATTGCCACGACTTCGTCATGTCGGTGTGCGACTCGCCGGTGTGCTGGTGTTTGGCGCATTGATAACGCTCAGTGCATTGATTATCGCGACCGGTCCTCGTGCTGAACCTGAAGTTCGCGCCGAAAAAGAATGGCCAGTGAGCTATAAAACGGTTTCTCCGCAAGCGCTTGAGCCCAGTTTTCAGGTCTATGGTCGTCTGGAGTCCGAGCAGACCGCCGTATTGCGGGCTGCCATATCGGGCTCGGTCTCAGAGCTGCTATTCCGAGAGGGAGACTGGGTCAATCGCGGTGATGTGCTGGCTGTGCTGGATGATGCGGAGCTAAGCCTGGCGGTCAGCGCTGCTGAGTCAGCACTGCGCCAGGCGCAGGCCAATCGCAGTTCGGTAATGACCAGTTTTGAGTTGGCGCAAGAACTGACAGCGCATCATGAGGCGCAAGCGCTAATGGCCGTTACCAAGCGCGAACGTTTTGACATCTTGCACGAGCAACGCATGATTGCTGATGCACAATTGGACGAAGTTCTTCATGAGGCTAATGAACGTGCCATGACGTTGGCCCGGCATAATGCGTCACTTAAAGATTTTCCGCATCAGATAGCGCGTGCTGACGCTGCGGTCGCGGAAGCACAAACGCGCTTGCAACGTGCGCAACTGGAATTGTCTTACTCCCGCCTGATAGCACCGTTCTCTGGACGAGTATTGAGTATCGATGTAGCGGAAGGCGATCGAATTGCAAGTGGCACTTCACTATTGAAGCTGGCTGATTTTGAAAGTCTGCAAATCCGCGCAGCAATCCCAGTGCAGACCGCGCAACGGCTTCGGCAGTCGCTCGACAGCGGGCAGCCATTGACCGGTCGCGCGCTGGCAGGCGGTGTGTCGGAAGAATTTGAACTGCTTGGCTTGGCAGGTGATATCAAACCCGGACAAGGAGGCATCGACGCATTTTTTGGAGTCAGAGCCGACTCGGTGTTGGCACTGGGTAGTGTTGTGCAGCTGAGTCTGAACCTTCCGGCCGAGCCTGATGTTGTATCGATACCCATGCACGCACTTTACGACAACGTCAGAATCTATCGAATTGAACAGAGTCGTTTACAGGCTCTGGAAGTTGAACGTGTTGGTGAGTATGCAG
>DITX01000037.1 GCA_002422225.1 Gammaproteobacteria bacterium UBA6173 | reverse complement strand
GTCGAGTGACAACTACAATAAAGTTGTTATCAGACTGGGGTAAATTATGCCGCCAAAGATCAGGGATTTGATCATTCAACTTGAAAAAGCAGGATTTAAGGACAGGGGCGGCAAAGGTAGCCACAGAAATTTTGTACATCCCTATGTCACCAAGCCAATTACACTATCTGGCAAACCGGGTGATGATGCTAAGATCTATCAAACAAAAGCAGTGAATAGAGCAATTGAGGAGGCCTCAGAATGAAAGAGAGTGCCAAGTACGTCAAAATTGTGGAGTGGTCTGACGAAGATCAGTGTTATGTCGGCAGTGCCCCCGGTCTGGTTTACGGTGGTTGCCATGGAGTGGACGAAAAGCAAGTTTTTAACGAGCTTTGTGACATCGTAGAGGAAGCTATTCAGATTTACAAAGCAGAAAAAAAACCACTTCCACCAGCCACGGCAGGTCTTGATTGTGCCAAGAAGTTGCAATTGGTGGTGTAGGTAAAGAGTAAACGAATCTTGTTGACCAAAAGTAATGAAACCGCTCAGCCTCTTTGGCTATTTTATTGAGCCCCAACCCGCTAAGCGATGCTTATTCCAAAACGCTTCAGGAGTAAGGAAACCACAAAAAAACACACAGACGTTAGTGCGGCGCTGAGGGTTAAACTGGGCCAAAAGCCCAGTCTGCCCATTAACCATGGAAAGCTCAGAAACATCGGCAGTGTCGGCAACACGTACCAGAAGGTCAGCCAAGCATGCGTTGCGATCCGGTTTGCTGGCTGATGCTCCAGCTGTAACCAGATTAATGTCAGCACCGTCACCACGGGTAGCGCTGCGATCAGCGCGCCGAGCGACTGGTTACGTTTGGCGACTTCTGAGATCAGTACCACTAGTGCCGCTGTGATCAAGTACTTGCTGACAATCCACATCAAGGCGTCGCTCCTGTTTTTTTGTTAGGTTTACGCTGCGCGTTGCCTGATCGAGACAAGCCATGCACCAGTCGGTACAAGGCTGGCAGTACAAACATGGTCAGCAAAGTGGAAGAAATAATGCCGCCAATCACCACGGTTGCCAGCGGCCGTTGCACTTCTGAACCTATACCGGTGTTGAGCGCCATCGGCACAAAGCCCAGTGAGGCCACCAGTGCTGTCATCAGCACCGGCCGCAGTCTGCCGATTGCGCCTTCCATAATCGCATGATCCAGCCCATGACCCTGAGAGCGCAAATCACGGATAAACGACAGCATCACCAGGCCGTTCAGCACGGCCACGCCGGACAACGCAATAAAACCAACTCCCGCCGAAATGGATAAGGGGATATCGCGCAGCAGCAACGCCAGCACGCCGCCAGTCAGCGCCAGCGGCACACCGGTGAAAATAATGGCGGAGTCACGAATGGATCCCAGCGCCATCACCAACAACAGGGCAATCAGCAGCAAGGTGGCAGGTACCACAATCATCAGGCGCTGAGATGCAGACTGCAGTTGCTCAAAGGTGCCGCCGTACTCTATCCAGTACCCTGGAGGAACCTCGACACTCTGCGCAACCGTCTGTTGAACCTCGGCCACAAATGATCCAAGATCGCGGTCTCGGACATTGGCTGTCACCACCACACGGCGCTTGCCGTTCTCGCGATAGACTTGGTTGTAACCGGTACTGATACTGATATCAGCCAGTTCTCCCAACGGCACATAACTGCCATCGGCTAACATCACAGGCAGACGCTGATAAGCATCCGGATTACTGCGTAGGTCTTCGGACAGACGCACCACGATGTCGGAGCGTTGATCACCTTCGTAGAACTGACCTGCCACCGCGCCACCAAGCGCCATCGCCAGTGTATCTTGCAGCTCACTGATACTCAGTCCCAGTCTGGCCAAGGTCTCGCGTCGCGGCTCCAGCGTCATAACGGGTAGCCCAGTTGTTTGTTCCAATGCCAGATCGGCCACGCCTGGAATGTCTGTTAACAAGGCCTCAATCTCGCCTGCCAAGGCAATCAGTTGGTCGAAGTTATCACCAAACACCTGAATCGCTAACTCACTGCGCACGCCGGCGATCAGCTCATTAAACCGCATCTGTATCGGTTGCAGAAATTCATAACGGTTGCCGGGGACAGGTGTCACCAGTGCCTCAAGCTCAGCAACAAGTTGCGCTTTCGGTTTTGAAGGATCGGGCCATTGATCACGCTCTTTCATAATGATAAAGGTATCAGCCACACTCGGCGGCATCGGATCGGTTGCTACTTCGGAACTGCCGATCTTGGAAAACACCCGCTCTACCTCTGGCATTTCTCTGACCGACTCCTCGACGGCAAACTGTAGCGCAATGGCCTGTTCAAGCGAGGTGCCGGGAATGCGCAAAGCGTGCATGGCAATGTCGCCTTCATCCAGATTGGGCACAAACTCAGTGCCCATGCGCAGCGCCAGCGATGCACAAAAAACCACTAGTGCAACAGCCAGCACAACAACAAGAAGGCGAAGTTTTAAGGCGATTGCCAGCGCGGGTCGATAAAGCGAACGTGCTGCAAACATGATGGGATTGTTTTTCTCCACGACCGGCTTGCTGAACAGCATGGCGACACAGGCCGGCACAAAGGTGATGGACAACAGCATGCCACTGAGCAGTGCAATCACCACGGTGATTGCCATGGGGTGGAACATTTTGCCTTCCACACCGTCGAGCGCAAAAATCGGAATGTAAACTGCTGTGATGATAAACACACCAAACAGTGCCGGGCGCATCACTTCACGCGTTGCCTGAGATACCACGTCGAGACGACGCTTTAACTCAAGTCGACCGTTAACACTGGCTTCACTGAGCCGGCGCAGACAGTTTTCGACAATGATGACGCTGCCATCAATAATCAGTCCGAAGTCGAGCGCTCCCAGGCTCATCAGATTGGCGCTGACCCGGGTTTGCACCATGCCGGTAATGGTCATCAACATGGCGATCGGGATGACGGCCGCGGTGAGTATAGCCGCGCGTATATTGCCCAACAGCAAAAGCAGCACAGCAATCACTAACAGCGCGCCTTCCATGAGGTTTTTCTGCACGGTCTGCAGGGTTTTATCAACCAGTGTCATCCGGTTGTAAACCGCTGTGGCGGTGATGCCGGGCGGCAGACTGGCCTGAATTTCTTCAAGCCGCATAGCCGTGTTGCTGGCAACTTCACGACTATTCTCCCCGATCAGCATAAACACAGTGCTCATCACTACTTCGACGCCGTCCTGCGTAGCGGCACCTGAGCGTAGTTCCTGTCCGATAGAAACCGTAGCGACATCGCCCACTCTGACGGGCACGCTGTCGCGTTGCGTGACCATGATATTACGTAAGTCATCCAAATTATTGGCCTGACCCGGCACCCGCATCAGCAGCTGCGAGCCATTGTTCTCAATAAACCCCACACCACGGTTGCTATTGGCACGTTGCAGTGCATTAAACAGTTGCGCACTGGTGACACCGTACGCGAGCAGACTGGCAGGGTCAGGTGCTACCAGAATTTCCTTTTTGAAACCACCGATTGGGTTGACCTCAACCACGCCCGGCACACGCAATAATTGTGGCCGGATAATCCAGTCATGCACACTGCGCAGATCCGTGGGTGTCACCGGCAAACCATCGGCATTGGTGGCCCCTAGTTCAGCATTGACAGTAAACATGAATATTTCGCCAAGTCCGGTGGCGATGGGTCCCATTTCGGGTTCCAGTCCATCCGGCAAATCACTGCGTGCGGCAGACAGTCGTTCGTTGACTTGTTGTCGCGCAAAATAAATATCAGTGCCGTCTTCGAACACCGCTGTTACCTGCGACAGGCCATAACGTGACACGGATCGCGTGTAAGACAATCCGGGCATACCACTCATGGCATTTTCAAGCGCAAACGAAATGCGCTGTTCGACCTCCAGCGGGGTATAACCGGGCGCCGGGGTATTGACTGCGACTTGAACGTTGGTGATATCAGGTACCGCATCTATCGGCAGGCGATTGAAGCTCCAGAATCCAAGGGCAACCAACATCAGTGTCAGCACCAGTATCAGCCCACGCCGGGCCAGTGAAAAATCAATAATGGATGAAAGCATCATGGTTCCTTAGTGGTCGTGGGACGCGCCGTCTTTTTCGACATCGGCCTTCAGAATGTAGCTGTTCTCAGTGACATAACGTGTCCCCGGTTCCAGCCCGCCCAAGATCTCTACCCATTCCTCTGATTGACGCCCCATCTCAAGCATGCGGACTTCAAATTCATCACCGATTTGTGCGTACACCACCGTGAAGTCACGAAATGCCTGTAGACCGATACGTTTAACCGCCAGCGGCACGTCATGCTCGTCAATTTTGATTTTTGCCTCGATCCAGGTGCCTGCGCGCAGCAAACCCTCAGCATTGTCCAGCACCACGCGGGCAGTCACAGCCTGATTGGCTGTGGTGTCCGGTAGTATCCTTGCGATTGTGCCTTCGAAGGGTGTATCGGAGAGTGGCGTATGAATACGTACCGGATAGCCGACATCAATACGTGCCAGATCAGCCGGAAACACCGACAGGTCAGCCCACACGCTAGTGGTATCGGAGATAGTGAATAACACTCGTCCCGCCGTTTGTTCGCCGCGTAGGGCATTTCTTTGCGTGATAACACCGCTGATGGGAGAAAGCACGTCGTACGTCGTGAGACTCTGATTGCTCTCAACGGTCGCCAGCGTCTCGCCTGCTCTGACTAAGTCTCCCAACGCAACGGCTACCGAAGTGATTTGTCCGTCGAAGCGCGCCGTGACCTCACTGATGCCTTCTGTATTTGCCACGATGCGGCCATACACAGAAATGGTTTCCTCAATTACCGCAGGTCCGGCAATCTCAGTGACGATTCCTAGTGCTTCAACAACGGCTGGCTCGATCATCGTGCGCCCTTCAAAACTGTCATACGCCCAGCGGTGTGTTGTGTTGTTGTGAGTGGCAGTTACCGAGACGCTGAACGAATGCGGTTCATAAATGACCATATCCCCACGCAGTGCGCTACCAACCGGTTCAAAATTAATGTCGTCCACAACGCCGCCCAAACGTGTCAGTTGTACATTCACATCCAGATCTGTCGGGTTCACCGGCTGATCGGCCGCGGTTGCCCATGCCCGGTACTCGGGCGGTACACCGGTTTCGAAAATCGCCAGCTCCAGCATAAAATCCCCGCTGCGCAGCAGACGACCATTATTGGGTCCGCGTTCATCGGTCAATGTGCCATCGTCTGTCAGCGTTACAATTGATTGATTGTCGCTCGATTCTCCGCAGGCTGATAACACAAGCGTTAGCAGCAGTGTGGCTGTGAGAGACATTGGTGATATTCTAAAAATGTGTTGTTTTGAATTCATGGTCAGCCTCACAGTGCAGAAAAGACCTGCGTGACTTGCACGCCAGTTAATCGTTCGATTTCAATCAAGTTTTGATAAGCCAGCACACTCGCTTCTAACAGCTGTTGCTGTGCGGACAGCAAGTCGTTCTGTACCTGCAACCACTCTGTGTAGCTTGTGCTGCCAAGTTCATAGGCGCGCTGCACGTCCTGTAATGCCTGCTGATATTCGGGAATCACATCGCTGCGTAGCAATCCGGCAATATGCAGACTGTGTTCAAGCTCCTGATGAAACAGGAATAATGCGGTCATGATCCTGATCCGTGCTGCTTCCTGTTGTGCGGATGATTGCTCCAAGCGCACGCGTGCTTCTTCAATACGGCCCTGATTCTGGTTGCCACGATTCAGTGGAATCGTTATTCCGACAACAAACCCCATGTCCGAGCTGCTCTCGATACGCCGCACGCCAGCATTAAACCGCCACAAGGAATTGCGCTGAGCCTGTTCCAGTAGCAGCGTGCTTTCGTATAGACGTTGCTCAGACAGGAAACGTGTCAGGTCAGGGTTTTGCCCAATGCGTTCTTCCAGCGACGAAAAGGGCTCAATCGAGGGCAGTTGCATCAGATCGCCGTCAACATGACTGAATGCAGGTTGCAGCTCCCCCCATTGTGCAGCAATGCGGTGATAAAACCCGATCAGCTCGTGACTTAGGTCTTCATGCTGTAATCGTCGCATGGCCAATTCAGCGCGCGCTCTGGCGAGATCGGACGCAGGTACGGTGGCCGTATCGACGCGACGAGTGATGGTGGTAACTGCTTCTTCAGCAAGCGCTATTGACTGCTCCGCCAAGCGCAGGCGCGCCTGATGCGCCAATGCCTGAAGGTAATAACGTGCCGTCTGCGCCGCTGCATCCAGCCGCATGACTTCCGCTTCACTGGCCAGCACCAGTGAGCCCGTGCGTGCCGCGTCAATGCGCCGTTGCCGTATGTGATTTTCCAGTACCCAACTGATGCTGACTGTAGTTTGTGCGCCCGACAGGGCTTGTGCCACGCCGGTGCCTAACACATCTTCAACAGTGATGTTCAGCTCGGGCTTTGGCGACAAACTTGCCTGCAGAATGACCGTGTCCTGCACGCGCATTTCATAACCAAATGCCTGCAGTTCAGGGTTGTCCGTGAGGGTGTTTGTTATCGCCTGCTGCAGTGAGATGCGCTCGGCGCCAACTGACAGGGTCGGCGTCAGTGTCAGACAAGCACATATCAACCGAGCTAAAAAAAATTTTTGAGCTTGCATACAAAATTCCCGTAAACCAATGGGTGAGCGATCTGTCGCTATCCGGGTTGATGCCGCTATTCAATGCGAAAAAGTAGCATGAATATCTAAGTGAGAGCGGTGGGGTAGCGGACCCCCATTCCTTATCGTTTTAAAGGTGGGGGGACAGTAGGGGGATAACTCAGTGAATTATGATCAAGCTGATAGGGTGTAACTGAGGGAATGTCAGGTTTGAAAAAATCGACGGCAATAATACCCGGAACATCGATATTCAATTGTATGGTGATGGTGTGAGTATGTTGATGTTCGTATGCGTTGTCCAAGCTACCTTGAGAGCTACCTAGTGAGTCAACATGATCGCTCACAGGTGAATGTTCGTGGTCATGCTCATGTTGCATGCCAAAGTCTGGTCGGTGATCGTGAGTATCCTGATGAGTGGGATGGTGCAAATGACTATGAGGGACCGACTTGCCAAAAGGGTGATGCTCATCCGGCATGGCCGCATTCTCAATGGCGCCGAACGCCAGTGAGTAGTGCAAAACAAGCATCAGGGCAAGCACAACTTTGCGGTACACAATATGAACTCAGCAGATTCGATGGCGGGAACTCTAGCACCGCCACCAATGTCAGGTCAAACCCTCTGGATTACGACCCGGATTCTGACAGTGGTCGTGTTTCCAAACGCCGGGTTATCAGGCTGCTCAGCAACATCAGGATGGCGATATACACATAAAATGGTATGTGTATGCCTTCATCATGTATATGTGCTCCTGCCGCTGTGCCCATGATGACCTCACTCTGAATTTCATAACCTGACGTGTCAGTCGCTGATAATTGATAGCTTGCTGTGCTATCGCCGGTAAACGCAAACCAGCCTTGTCTATCTGTGCGAAGAAACTCAACCCGCTGATTGGTGCGGTTGCGAACCATAATTTCCACATCTGCCACGCTGGCAGATGTCCCATCTGTTGGGGGCACCAAACGACCCATGACCTGATCTATATCGGTAAAGACTTCAAAAGTCGGTGACGCGCGATGCTGGCGCTCAGTAAAGTATCCATCCAATTGGAATATCAACAGGGCAATCCCGGCAATCACCAGCGCGGTGTTGCAGCCCTTACTGATCACTGGCCAAGCCTTGACCTGCTGCCAGCTGCGGATCGCCACGGCCATGATCATCAACGCAATTATCTGCCCGACTTCCACGCCCAGATTAAAAATCAGGATTTTGCCAAGTAGATCGGGATCATCGGCCAAGGTTACTGCTTGCAAGCGTGCCGACAGACCAAAACCGTGTATCAGTCCAAAAATAAACACCATGGCCAGCAGATTGGGTGCATTAAAACCAAACCAACGTTTAAAACCATCCAGATTTTCAAAGCCTTTGTAGGCAACGGTGAGCGCAATCACCGCGTCAATCAGATAGTGGTTGGCGGTGATACCAGCAAAGGTTGCAAAAATGAGTGTGATGGTATGCCCCAGGGTAAACGCCGTCACAAACAAAAATATGTCACGCAGGCGGGTCAGAAAAAACATCACCCCCAGCAAAAACAACAAGTGGTCATAGCCGCTGAGCATATGTTCAGCGCCTGTCCACATGACATTCAGGAAGCCGCCCTCGGCCATGCGGTCGCGTGCGATGTCAGTCATGTCGTGGGCATACCCGGCGGCGGGGGCAAGCACGAACAAAGACACAAGCAATAGTAATAATCTGGTGAAAAGCCGGGTTTTTGACATGGTGGCGAACAATCTGTCAGTAAGAGAGAGTAGGCAGGAAATTACCGCATCCGGCGTCCGGCTTCAACTCAGCCGTGCAAACGCGGGATCAGCGTCGTAAAATGCCGACTCAATGTCAGACAAACGGGGAAATTCATGTCGCAGTACACATCAGATGCCGAAACCAATCAAACGGCCACCAGTCTGTCGGATCATTGTCAGCGCTTTTTATTCTCCGACGCGGATGTGCGTGGCGAAATTGTACGCCTGACGCGCAGCTACACGGACACTGTCAACAATCACGCCTACCCGCCCGCAGTGCGCAAATTGCTGGGTGAATTTCTGGCTGCCGCCGCGTTGCTGGGCTCTACCATCAAGTATGACGGCCGGCTGGTGTTGCAAGTGCGGGGTGATGGTGAGTTGACCCTGATCATGTCCGAGTGCACCAGTGAAGGTGCTTTGCGTGGTATTGCTCGATATAACCAAGTGCCGCAATTGCATGATTTTGACGCGCTGACCGGTAATGGCGTACTGGTCATTACCGTTGATTCGCGGCACGCAGATACCTATCAGGGTATTGTGTCGCTGGAAGGCGGATCGTTGGCCGCGTCGCTAAAAACCTATTTTGAGCAATCCGAGCAACTGCAATCCTGGTTCTATTTTGCGGCGGATGAAAATCAGGTCTGTGGTTTTATGCTGCAGCAATTGCCCTCAAGCCGCTTTACTGACAGTGACGAGCGCGCGCATTCATGGGAGCACCTGCTGGCGTTGGGCCAGACGCTCACTGCCAAAGAATTGCATGAACTCAGTAACGAAGATTTACTGCACCGGCTTTATCACCAGGAAAAAATCGAGCTTTTCCCAGCGCGCGCATTTCATTATCAGTGCAGTTGCTCGCGCGAGCGCACGGCGCGTGCACTGATTTCCATAGGCAAACAGGAAGTCGACAGCATTGTCGCCGAGCACGGTTCTGTGAGCATTGCCTGCGAATTCTGTGGTACAGACTATCACTTCAACGCTGCTGAAATTGTATTGTTAATGCAGGATCGCGGGGAGTTGCTTCATTAATTCGACGCATAGCTTAATCCTTAGTTGACGGAAAACACTGACCGGCAAATAATGTGGCAACATTGCTACATTACGAGGGTCGGATGATGACCATTACCACGATAAGCAGCAGAGACTTCAATCAGGACGTTGGCAAAGCCAAGCGAGCCTCCACGATTGGCCCGGTCATCATCACCGACCGGGGTCAGCCTTCGCATGTGTTGCTGAGCATTAACGACTACAAAAAACTGACAGGGCAACAGGAAACAATTCTCGATCTGTTGGCGATGCCTGAGGCCGCTGATATTGATTTTGTGTCACCCAAGGCCAATCGCCTCATAAACATCGTCGAGTTTGATTGATGTACCTGTTAGATACCAATGTTGTGTCCGAGCTAAGAAAAGGCCTCAAAGCGGATCAACATGTCAAGGATTGGGCCAGTAAAACTCCATCAAACCAGATGTTTGTATCGGTGATCAGCGTGCTGGAGCTTGAGCAAGGTGTCCTGCTGAAGGAGCATAAAGACGCCGTTCAGGGAGCTGTCTTGCGGACATGGTTGCAGTTGCATGTGCTTCCAGCTTTTGCAGAGCGTATTCTGCCGGTCACTTTAGGCGTTGCGCAGACATGCGCCAGACTTCATGTGCCTGATCCACGTTCCGATCGTGACGCCATGATAGGCGCAACAGCCATTGTGCACGGCATGGCACTGGTCACACGCAATCTGGAGGACTTCAGGCGTATGAATGGGATCAGTTTGTTAAACCCCTGGGATTGGCAGTTTGAAGAACCCCGATAAAATCGGGGTACTTCTTTTAAACGTGCGCCAGGCATGGCGCGTAGC
>DITX01000190.1 GCA_002422225.1 Gammaproteobacteria bacterium UBA6173 | reverse complement strand
CTTGCCGTCGGCTACAGTTTAGTCATTGAATGGACGACGCTGGAAACTGGAGTGGAAGCGGTGTCCGACAGCAAAGAGTGAGCGGGGAGGGCGATCATTCGGCGTATCACCAGCGCCGACTTTTTGATGAGAAGCAAAAGTAAATACGAGCTTGCGCGGCGGCGCCATCAAAACACCGCGTGTACCTGACCCTTCTCCGGTAGGTGTTGCGTCAATTGGTGGCTTGGCTTGGCGAGGCTTCCGCTACAGTCGGCTTGGCTGCGCTAGAGTCGGTATAGGGAACAGGGCCGAACGGGGAGCGGGGACTGTTCGAGTAGCGTACTTGCTTTGTGCTGGAATCGACTTGACCTGTACTTTTCCCTGCCTCGGCTTGCTTTGCTGCCCTGGCGCGTTCAATGCTGGTCCAGTCAGGGCCGGCAACTGCAGTTCCCATCGCAAGACTGAATGCAAAGGCTGAGAAAGTAGCAAGGATTTGGTGGGTTTTCATGATGGTAATTCTCCTGAGTAAATGGCCGTAGCGGACGTCTGCGGCAATGGCAGCGCATAGATAACGGCGATATCTGTACTGCGTTTCTGTCATTGCTATGACGCCTCTACTGTAGCTGTGGAGAATGCGTATAACCATCGGGATAAACCCCTGAACTGCGCTAGGGGAAACCCCTATTTTTGAATACCCATTACGTTACAGCCTGGGCAGCGTTCAATCCGGCTCCAGGTATTGGATCGCAAACCGAACCAAGTCTTGACTCGTTTTTAACTGAAGTTTTTCCTTGAGATTGGCGCGATGGGCTTCAATCGTTTTGATGCTGCGGTTGAGTTTTTCAGCAATCTGACGGGTTCCGAAGCCAATGCCTATCAGGTGCAGAATCTCGAACTCGCGTGCGCTGATACCTGCGATGGGGCTGGCGCTATCGCGTTGCGGCGCCATCAACCGTTGTGCTATGCCGCTGTGCATGGCAGCGCTGAGGTAGATATTCCCCGCTAGAACATGATTCACGGCCAGCAAGATATTCTGGGTTCCTTCCTGTTTCATGAGGTAGCCGTTAGCGCCAGCGCGCAAGGCGCGTTCTGCAAACAGCGACTCATCGTGCATGCTCAGGGCCAAAATCTTGAGTCCCGGGTAGCGGTGTTTGAGCGTCTTGATCAGATCCAGCCCCGAGCCACCATTGAGCGAAATATCGACAATAGCCAAGGTATGGCTGCAGGCCGACATGGCATTCAACGCTTCCTCCGCGCTGGATGCCTCGCAGCAAAGATGAAAAGTCTCCTGCAGGTTAAGAAACTGGGCCATGCCCTCCCGCACGATAGGATGGTCGTCAACTATCAGTATGCGAGTTTTCTGCTGGTGACTAAGCTTATTAACGCTCATTTGCTCTCCCATGGCAATGGGATACGCTGACTGTCGTGTCGGCGATCTTGGAGCGACTGGCGGCGCTGAGGACCTTCCATTGCCGCTGGATAAGTCACGCCTACTGTCGTGCCACCCTGCAGATTTCGTTCAATGGCAAAGGAGCCACCGAGCAGGCTCGCCCGGTAGCGCAGGTTACGCATGCCCATCCCCTGACCTGTCTCGATATTTGTCGGATCAAAACCGATGCCATCGTCGCTAACCGTGAGCCGATAGTTTCCATCGCAATAAGTCAGATCAATCCACAGATGACTGGCTCGGCTGTGTTTGACGGCATTGTTGATGGATTCCTGGACAATCCGGTACAAATTGATCGCAACCAGCGGGTCATGTATGCGTGCATCCGGGGCGGCATGGAAGCGACACGCAATACCTTGCGCCGGCTGGGCGTTCTCTGCCAACTGTTTTAGCGCCGCAGTGAGTCCACGGGATTCCAGTTCAATGGGATAGAGGCTTCTGGCAAAGGCACGAGTCATGTCAATCGCCTCGTTAATCAATACCACCACTCTACGCGCCAAGTCAGCCTCCGGTAGTGCGCGCCCGTTCAGTTGCTGGTGCAGCGTCGCCCCGAAAAATGCAATGCTGGTCAGGTGCTGGCCCAGACCATCGTGCAATTCACGGCCTATGGTTTTCTGCTGTGCCTCGCTGACACGGATTAACTGGGTCTCCAGGCGTCTGCGTTCAAGCATCTCGCGCTTCATATCCGCATTGCTTTGTGTTAGCGCAATGGTGCGCTCTCGCACGCGATGCTCCAGTTCGTCATGTGATTTTTTAAGCTCCGCTTGGGCGCGTCGTTGTTCAGCAGTGGAAGCGGCTAGCAGTAGCCCGGTGACAGCGACTACATTGGCAAAGGTGCACCAGCGCACCAAACTGTCCACAGGGGAGTCAACGGCAAAAGGGCCGGTTCCTTGCGTCGTGCCCAGGATGGCCAGGATGGCAACAATGAGCGTAACCAGGGTGGCGCCCCAATGGTCAAAACGGAGCGCACCCCATATGACAAAGGGAAAAACAGCGAGGGAGGCCGGATAGTAGCCGTGGCTTGCCAATTCAGGGCTACCAAAAATTGCGTAGCTGACTAACAGGAGAGAGGCGATCAGGCTGCATGCTTCCACCGCATACAGTGGTGAAAATATTGGCCGCGAATGTTTGAGCCAGACCAGCAACAGCGGTGCCACGACGAGCACGCCCATCATGTCGCCCAGCCACCACTTCAGGGCAACCGAAGCATATTCGGCGAAGGAAATAACGCCTCCCAAGGCTAGGGATGCCGTACCGGCAAAGGCGCCGATGGTTGTACTCAGGATGGCAGCCAGGATGATCAAGGCCAGCACATCGCGCCGCCGGTTTAACGTACGCTGAAAACCCGTCAGGCGCTCCAGCAGGAAAACACCGATCACAGGCTCCAAGGTGTTGCCAATAGCGATACCAGCCGCAGTGGAAAGCGGTATGCCCGTCCAGGCATTCGCCAGAAAAGCGCCCAGTGCAATTCCGAAAGACATGCGGTAGCCACAGGTCAGAAGGACAACCAGCGCAATCCCGCTCGAAGGCCAGACGAGAGACACCGTATTACCGACAACGGCATACATAAGCCCGGCCATTGCCCCCGCAAAATAAAGCAATGCAACACCGATTAAGCGGGCAGAAAAGCTGGCGCCAATTTCACGGATATTCATGGTGCTTTTTTGAGTTCGAAGGAAGCATTTTGCTGGCTTTCCCATTCAATTAGATAAAGGCAATAGATGCTCGCCAGTGGCAGAGGGGGCTCCAATTCAAGAAAGAAGAAGAGAACCAGAGCCGCTTCACTATGCCAATAAAATTGCTACGGTGCAACAATTTTCATTGTTGGCCGAGAATATGCGGTATGAATGTGAGGTATGGCATCGGACAGGTGATAATGTATCACCATAAGAGTTATATGCAAGCCTATGAATTATTTATATATCTGATGAAATTATCATCACCGAACTGAGGCGCAATGACTTTATCGGTAGCGCCGTCCCGCCAGCGCACCCAGTTCCCTCCGGGGAAAGCACCTGTGAGGTGCCGATTTTGCATAAGTGTTCAGCGTGTCACCGGTTTGTAGCGTATCCGCTTGGGCTTCGCCC
>DITX01000111.1 GCA_002422225.1 Gammaproteobacteria bacterium UBA6173 | reverse complement strand
GGGTTTCAAGGTTATCTCTTCTCGAAGCCCGTGCGAATCGCTGAGCTCAATCAGTTGGTGAAGGCGTCATAACGCTCAATCCGCAATATCCGCCAGATTCCCATACTCCTCAAGCCAGGATTTTCTGTCCCCTGCCCTTTTTTTAGCGAGCAACATATCCAGCGCCTCGTCCGTCTCGCTATAACCAGCGGCCCGATCATCATCAGGCAACACTAATTGCACCAAGCGGCGCGTGTCGCGACTCATGGTGGTCTCACGCAACTGCAGCGGGTTCATTTCACCCAGACCTTTGAAACGCTGCACATTGGGTTTGGCAGTTTTCTTTTCTGCAGCCAATCGGTCAAGAATGCCGTTCTTTTCATCCTCATCAAGGGCGTAGAACACTTCCTTGCCACAGTCGATACGGTACAGCGGTGGCATGGCCACATAGACCCGGCCCGCAGCAACAACAGGCTTGAAGTGGCGTACAAACAGCGCGCACAACAAGGTGGCAATGTGTAGTCCGTCGGAGTCCGCATCGGCCAGAATGCAGATTTTGCCGTAACGCAGTCCGCTGATATCGCTGGAGGCGGGATCCACGCCGAGCGCCACAGAAATATCGTGCACCTCTTGCGAGGCCAGAATTTCGTTGGAGTCAACTTCCCAAGTGTTCAGAATTTTTCCGCGCAGCGGCATGATGGCTTGTGTTTCACGATCTCGCGCCTGTTTGGCTGAACCACCTGCGGAGTCACCTTCGACCAGAAACAGTTCGCCCGCCATGACATCCTGCGTGGAACAATCCGCAAGCTTGCCTGGCAGCGCTGGGCCGCTGGTGACTTTTTTACGCGCCACTTTTTTGCTGGCTTTCAGGCGACTACTGGCGTTGTTGATGCACATCTCCGCCAGCTGCTCGGCTTCGCCGGTATGCTGGTTCAGCCACAGACTGAACGCATCTTTGGCAACGCCGCCCACAAACGCTGCGCTTTGACGTGAAGACAAGCGCTCTTTGGTTTGTCCCGAGAACTGCGGATCTTTTAGCTTGGTGGACAAAACAAAGGCACAGCGATCCCAGATATCTTCTGGCGTCAGTTTAATACCACGCGGTAATAAATTACGAAACTCGCAGAACTCCCGCATGGCATCCAGCAAACCTGTACGCAGTCCGTTGACGTGGGTGCCGCCTTGCGCGGTGGGAATCAGGTTGACGTAGCTTTCCTGCAAAAGTTCGCCACCTTCCGGCAACCAGAGCACCGCCCACTCCACTGCTTCGTCATTGCCCTTCATATTGCCGGTGAACGGCTCGACCGGCAGCGTGATGTAGTCACCTGTGCCTTGCAATAGATAGTCAGTCAGACCGTCTTTAAACAACCACTCTTCGCTTTGCGACTTTTCATCACTGGCCGTATTGTCGATAAACACAACACGCAACCCGGAGCACAAAACCGCTTTGGCGCGCAGCACGTGTTTCAGCCGGGAGATCGACACCTTGGGTGAATCAAAGTATTTTTCATCAGGTAAAAAGCGCACGGTGGTGCCGGTCTGGCGCTTGCCGACGGTACCGATAATTTTTAGCTCTGTGGCTTTGTCACCGTTGTGAAAACGCATCTGATAGATATTGCCATCACGGCGCACGGTGACTTCCACAAAATGCGAGAGTGCGTTTACAACCGATACGCCCACACCATGCAGACCACCAGAGTACTCGTAATTTTTACCTGAGAATTTGCCGCCCGAGTGCAGGCGCGTCAGGATCAATTCCACACCGGTGACTTTTTCTTCGGGGTGAATATCAACTGGCATACCGCGGCCATCGTCTTCCACTTCAATGGAGCCGTCTTTGTGCATGGTCAGCGTAATGGTTTTGGCATGACCGGCCAGCGCCTCGTCTACGCTGTTGTCGACAACTTCCTGAACCAGATGATTGGGGCGGGTGGTATCGGTGTACATGCCGGGGCGTTTACGCACCGGATCAAGACCGGTGAGGACTTCAATAGCATCGGCGTTATAACTGTTGCTCATAAACTTCGTGTTCTCAAACGTGCGGAGATCAGGTGGACTAATAGCCACCGGCATTCATATCTACCTTAATAACATAATCTTGTAAGCGTTCTACCGCCGTCTCCAGCCGACCATCCGCATACAGATCAAACCAGCGATACGCGGGCGCCAGCATGTCCAGGGCAAACTCTTCAACATGTGGCTTGAATTGAATACAGGTAGACGGTGTGCAAAAAAATCTGAAACCTTCGTGCTCAAAATCCAGT
The DNA here is from genome assembly GCA_002422225.1 of Gammaproteobacteria bacterium UBA6173. Taxonomy (GTDB): domain Bacteria; phylum Pseudomonadota; class Gammaproteobacteria; order Pseudomonadales; family Pseudohongiellaceae; genus Pseudohongiella. The sequence goes on along the minus strand of DITX01000111.1, from coordinate 1,969 downwards.
GTTTGATGGATGTGGCCATAAACAACTGCGCGAACCGAGCGTGAGTGCGCTTTCAGTATTGCCAGCAAGGCGTCGGCACTTTTTAAACCAATATCACTCATCCAGCTGGCACTACCCGGTACGGGATTGTGATGCAGACAAACCATGGTGTGCTCAACACCGGTCGGCAAATGCGCCAAATGATGTTGCAGCCGGGTCAATTCATCATCTGACAGCACACCGTGCACATTCCCGGGGGAACTGGTGTCCAGCATCAATATTTGCCAGTTGCCAAAAATCAAACGTGGTTCAAAGGCGTGGGGGTATTCAGTCAGACTCAACATGACTTTGCGGTTATCGTGATTACCCGGAATCCAGTAAAACGGCGCATCCAGTCTGGACACAATCGACGCAAACCGCTGATAGGATTCACGCGAAGCATCTTGAGCAATGTCACCAGTGCCTACAATAACGTCAGGCGAGCCTCGCGTACTGGCGATAAGATCCACAATCTTTTCAAAGCTTTCCTGGGTGTTTAAGCCAAGCAGAACAGCGCGCGGGTCACGGTACAGATGTGTATCAGTGATCTGTATCAGGCGCAGCGGTGTATCTCTGAATTCCGATGAATCTTTCTGCATAATTTAATCGACACACAGAAAATCTGACGTCCTAGCGACCACCCCCGGCTGCAAACACCAGCCCAGCCACTCTGCAAGAAATTCGTTGATCTGCCTCTTTTCGTCCTGATGATACATATCAGCATTGGGCAAATGGCTTTTTGCTGGAATCTGCCGATGTCCCTGATAACTCAGCGGTTCAGCGGTGGCCGCGTCGTGGTACATACGCACCAGCATCACAGGTGCCGGCGCCCACTGCGGGAAGCCGTAACTGATGCTGATCTCAAGCGTGCTGGTATATCGAAAAGTTTCCAGCAACCGAACCCGAATGATCATTTTATTGTTTGATTTTTTAATCGCTTTTTTGCTAGCACCGATTTTGCTGCTGCTCGCATTAAACTCCCAACAACTGCCTGATGCTTGAAGCTCTCCTGAATTAGCAGGTTTTCCTGATTCTAGAGCAGGCACCAGCTTTAGTAAACGACAATAATTGGCGTCACATGTCTGCATGTACGCCGCAAGATCCACTCGATATCGCGGCGGAACCGCCAACTCGTAATGCTCGAACTCCAACATCAAGCAGACTCCGCTCCGGACCCCATCTTCCTGATCTGCAACCACTGCAACGCAATAATTGCCATGGCGTTATTGATCAATCCTTGCTGCACTGCAGCGATGGCAACCGCCGCGGGCAGTACCACCACACGAATATCTTCATTTTCCTCGGGTAACCCATGCACGCCAGCAGCGTGACTGGAGTCAACTTCGGCATAAAACAGGCTGATGCGTTCGTCGCAGCCGCCTGGACTGTTGTAGTACTCACAAATGAATTGTGCTTGACCGATTGTCAGCCCGGTTTCTTCCAGCACTTCTCGACCAGCCATGTCTTCAGGTGATTCACCCTCATCCACCATACCAGCAACCAGTTCCAGCGCCCAAGGGCTTTGCTGGGCTGAATTGAGCATACCAACCCGAAATTGTTCAACCAAAACAACGTGATCGCGCGCCGGGTCATACAACAGCACGCCGGCTGCCCTGCCGCGCAGAAACAGTTCACGCGTGAACACCTGACTCCAGCCACCGGCATACAGGCGATGACGTAAACTCAGTTTATCAACCGAAAAAAACCCCTTGAAAACGCGATGGCGCTCCAACACCTCAACATCACTTTTTTCATAAATCGGAAGATGCGCCGCCATGATTTCCCTTGCCCCCCAGTAGAGAGCAAAATTATGCCGCAGTCCACAATGCACCGCTATCACTGATTCTCACCCAGCAACAAGGAAGTCAAACGACAAAGCGGCAATCAAGGCACGAGCGAGGAACAACAAGAACGCCGAAGCGCTAGGTTACCCTCGATTCTGGCACAAGCA
>DITX01000045.1 GCA_002422225.1 Gammaproteobacteria bacterium UBA6173 | reverse complement strand
ATGCCTGCAAATACGGTCATCTGACCCACATCGCTGGGTGCCATATAAGACAACGGTGGATTCATGTGATTCGGGCAGGCAGCAATCATGTCCATGCCATCTACTTTGATGCGCAGACGGTCATCCGACAGGCCACGGATCATCGGCAAACTGGACACGGCACCGGTCTGATTGACACTGACACCGGCCAGTTGCGACAGCAGGCTGGCGGTGTCGCTGGTGGCTGCTGATAACTTTCTGACATCAGCATCATTAATACTTTTTAAATGCCCACCGCTGGTGTGGCGTTGCCCTTCGATGATGATTTCTTCAACATGGGCGGGTGGTTCGGCTGCCGCGGCAGTGCCAGCTGACAGTGCCAATGCAACTGCCAACGCTACTTCAGACAGACAAAAAGTATCCAGTTTGGTGTTTGTAGTCATACTTGCTCCGTTTAGCTCAGGATTCCCGGACTTGTTACACAAAGTAACAAATTACCGTCACACCTGCATCATGGCGCAAGTCCCTTGATATGAAAATGCGACACAATGTCGCACCTTATGCAACATGAAGCATTCGCTATCAATTTAAGAGTATGCCTAAGTTTTTTTAAAGGAATCCTGACAATACATTTTGTGCAAATGCGAGGTGCAACGCCGCGCGCCAGCAATGCTGGCTCCAGCCGCTTAAACTGTTCGCTGCCTGCCCAGTCTTCGCTCACAAAAACACATCGATAGGCCAAGCACACCCACTTTAAGGCGATCACATCGGCTGCGCGCCAATTGCAGAAAGCGCACATGGCCGACATGCAACATAAAAAGGACTCGCAAACTGGGCAAGGCCCAGAGACAAGCCGAGACTGATACGCTGTTGAGGCGGCAGACGAAAGTGCTCAGCCTCGGCCAGTGCGCGGGCAAACTGCAGGGTTGCAGACGTGGCATCTTTAATGATCAGTTGCTGAGCCTGCTGTAACGGGGCTTCAACAGAACCCGCTTGGTTCATGGACAAATATTCCGACTCTGCGCAAACAAATCAAAGACTTATGGTGAAACCTTATGGATTGGGCAACAGTTTAAGCTGACATTACTTACACCGTGCAACGGCTAACATGACTTGATTATCAGACGGTTGTTGGGTTGCCTCACCGATTGTTGTCTGGCGACATACCCTGCCACGCGCTACAATCAGTCGCATGACATCTTTTACACAACGGGTAATTACCATGCTGAAATCCTTGCGCCTGCGCTTGTCCCTGCGTGCCGTACTGATCACCTTGTTGTTGTCTACCGGGCTGCTTCGCCCTGCGTTCGCGTATGACGTACAAATTGGCCTGAAAGCGTTTGAAGATCAGGATTACCAAACCGCCATGGCCAACTTTACAGAAGGCGCGATGCTTGGGCATGCCTTGGCACAGTTCAATCTGGCGTTAATGTTCCATCAGGGTATCGGCACTCCACAGGATTTTGAACAAGCCATGCAACTGTATGGTCTGTCGGCACAACAAGGTATTACACAAGCGCAGTTTAACCTCGGACTGATGTACGACCGTGGTGATGGCGTCGCTCAGGACTATCGGGAAGCCTATTATTGGTATCTTCAGGCCGCCGAGGCTGGCAGCCCGGATGGCCAGTACGCCGTAGGTACCATGCACTTTTACGGGCAAGGCCGGCGGGAAAACTTTGAGGAAGCCCTGCGCTGGTATCAGGAAGCAGCCCGTCAAGGTCATCGCGACTCACAATACAATCTGGGTGTGATGTATCTGAATGGTCTGGGCGCAGAAGCCAACCTTACCGTTGCACTGACTTGGTTCTCGATGGCGGCCGACAGCGGCAGCGCAGATGCTCAATACAATGCTGCCGTGATGTACGCCACGGGTCGCGGCGCCGAGCGCGATCTTGTGAAGGCACGTGATTACTTCACCATGGCTGCCGAATCCGGCATGCGTGATGCGCAAACACAACTGGGCATGCTTTACGCCTCCGGTAATGAAAGCGAGCTGCCACGTAACTATGAACAAGCCTTGTTCTGGTTCAACCGCTCCGCGCATCGCGGCGACTCAACCGCCCAGTTTTTCCTGGGTCGAATTTACTCGGAAGGTTTAGGCACTGAACAGAATTTGCCGATGGCACATATGTGGTATGAAATCTCTTACCGCTTTGGCTATGAGCAGGCAGTTCGGGCTATGAACCGTTTACGCGGTGAAATGAATCCAGACCAACTGAGCCAGTCACAGTTGATGGGCTTGCGCTGGATGACCCAATACGCCATTCGTTATCCAAGCTCGCTGCGTAATACCCGTGAAGCGCCCTCTGATGTCACGGTGGAAGCGTCTCCGCCGGTCAGGCCAGTGATCTGATAAAAATTCCTTGCGTGCGGGCTATCGACTATCGACAAATTACGGTTGTTACGTTAGTTTGGCGCCCGATCAAGATATCAGACATTCAGGCGGGTGTAGCTCAATGGTAGAGCTCTTGGTTCCCAACCAAGTGACGAGGGTTCGATTCCCTTCACCCGCTCCAATTTATTCTTATTCAAATGATGCTTGACGCTTGTGTCGAGTTTTTTCCGCACAAACCACCCTGCACGTTCGCGTCTGATTGCCTGCCGACAACACCACGCCATACCATGCCGTGCCATAAATCAGGCGACGATGGCGATAATTTGTCAGCGTGTTAGTATTGGCAAAGTTAATAACCCCAGCGCCACACGGGCAATTCCGGAATAAAAATGAATATCAAGACAACTCTCTTGACTCACGGCCTCACGCTTCGTTCCGGGCTGCCCCGGCGAATGCTATGGGCAATGATCGCGACAGGTGGTTTGTTACCTTTTGGCCTTGTTCACGGTCAAACAACAACCGATCTGCTCTCGGGTATTCAGGGCACTTATAATCTGACGTTTAACGATGCCAACGCTGATGCCACTGACAATCGTGGCCTGACAGCCAATGACAAAGTCAATTTTATCGTGGCGTCTGACGGGCGCCTGTGCACACCCGACCTGAGCTTGACGGGCGGCGTAGCCAGCCCTGAGCCCTTTCCGGCAGTGTTGTGGACCAACGCATTTGCTGATTTGCAGATCAATCTGCGTGTGACAGACAACAACAACGATCAGGCTTATGAATTCCAGGAGATTGATTATCGCAGTGCATCGGGAGCGCCTATTGGCCGATTCAGTCTTGCCGTCCCACAAGACTTTTCGACAGGCACCGGTACCTGTGGTGCGAGCAACGATCCAACTGCGCAGCAAATTGAAGATTTTTTTGACGATGCCGAGAGCAACCTTAGCACTCTGTTCCCAAGCGGCCCCTTTACCTTCACTCAAACCTCAGCCGGTTCCTCGTTCCGTCATTATGACAGCACCGGCATAACCTTAGCGGTTACTGCGGGGCAGGTCTACGCCAAAGGCGGCGGGTACGGGACAGAATTCGTCAATGTTGGAAGTTTCGCGAACCTGTCGAATCCCGCCAACATCAATAACATGGTTAGACCCGCAACCGTGCCAAGCTTCTTTACTGGCACCTATCGCACAAACATGAGTGAAACCAGATCGTTCTCGCCGATCCCGGATGGCACAGAAGTACGGTATGTTATTACCGCAAGCGGACAACTTTGTCTAAGCAATAGAGCAGAAATTTTTAATCCGTTTACGCTGAATAACAACACTAGTTTTGTGGCCTGGCTGGACAATACCCAGCGACGCAGTTACCGGCAACGGATTACACCCGAAAACCCTGGCGAAGAATTGGATCCTGAACTTGGCTCGCTGTCTGTGTTTAGCTCTTCTGGACTTCCGTATGGCATATTGTTGGGCGAGCGCACGTCACTGGATGCATTTTGTTCCGACTTGACACCCCAACACCCGGACACCTTGCGCGCACCGCGCATTGAGCACCTGTTCAGCCTTAAAGAGCAGCTGTTCCCCGAAAACTATCCAGTCAGTCCGATTGTGCAAACGCAACGCACGTCGGAATATACCTTCCGGTACTACCCGGAAACCAACCGCTTTATTGCGGTTAGATCCGGCATCGTTTACGAAGGCTTTGGCACCGTCAGTTTCACCGGCGCGGCAAGTGGAGAACTCGAACAGGTCATCTCTGCTACCACCGCCGCGACGAGCCCCTACACCCCTGCCAGCTTTCTGGTGGGCACTTACGACATGGTGATCTCCGGCGCCAGCCCACTTTCAAACGCTCCCAATGGCACCCGCATCAGGATGGTGATTGCGACTAACGGCACCTTGTGTGTCGACAACGTCTCACTGACTGCCCCCACCGTGCCGCGCTCGGCCTTGTCGGACGTCAGTTGGACCAACATGCAGATTGGACTCAACGCATTTATGGTTGCACCATCGGCCCTCGGGCCTTTGACCGTGCACTTGACCTCATCAAATGGCGACAGCTTTGGCACCCTGGATGGCAGCCGTATCAGTACACGCGCAGTGTGCCCGGGCACAGCACCAACAGCCGCACAAATCACCGCGGCGGATGAATTTTTTATTCTGGCGGAACGCAAGCTCCCAGACCTGTTGCCAGTTGCGGGCAACAAAATCAACCGCACCGCCGGCAGCGCGATCACGCGGCTGTACAGCGATACAGACGTTACCATCAGCATTGTGGCTGGCGAGGTATTTGCGCGCGGTGGCAGCTTTGGTACCAATGACGTATTGTTTGGCAACTTGACCAGCCTGTTGCCAGAACTTCGGGCAGAGGTTGGGCAGGCGACCAAACCTGCCGTAATCCCCTCGGTGCTGGTGGGTACGTATGACATGCTGGTCAGCGGCGCAACACCGATTTCTCCGTTTGGCAGCAGCACGCAGGTGCGCTTGGTGATTGGCGCAAACGGTGACCTGTGTGTTAATAATTTTGTCAGCAGCAACCCACGCAGTGAGTATACCGCCACACAAATCGCCAGTTGGACTCATGCCACCACCGACATGATTGCAACAATCGATTTTACTGATACCAGCAGCGGTCTTAATGTCGCGCTGCGCAACAGCGTGGGCACCAGCCTTGGTGCGCTAAGTGGCACGCGGGTCAGTTCAAACACTTTCTGTTCGACCACACCCATATCGGGTTCGGCACTGCAATCCATTGATGAATTTTTCCTGCTGGCCGAGCGCCGGTATCCTGATGTATTGCCGGGTGGAGACTTTACGCAGCTCATCACCGGGCCAGCGTTGGCACGCACTTATACCAGTAACAACGTTGTGATGACCATTGTCAACGATCAGGTTTTTGTTCGTGGCGGCAACTTCGCCAGCACTGACACGCTGTTTGGGAGTTTGTTTACGCTGTTGAGCGAATTACGTGCTACGGTGGGCGGAGACACCCGAGCAGCAGTGATCCCTTCAAGCTTACCCGGCAGTTACGAAATGTTGGTCACTGGCGCCAGCCCCTTGGCTCCCTTTGCCAATAATAGCCGGGTACGAGTTGTGTTCCGCCCTAACGGCGAGTTATGCCTCAACAACCAGATTTCCGGCAACCCGCGCAGTGCATATAGCAGCCCGCAACTCGCCCGCTGGACCTATACCAGCGCCAATTTTGTAGCAGACCTGGATACGTCCACGCTGGATACGGATACAACTGCGGATATCAACATAAGCCTGAGCAATGGATCAGGCACCTCATTCGGAACACTGACTGGTGCCAGGATCAGTGCTGAAACTGATTGCTCCACCATACCAATTTCAACTGCAGATCTGCTGAATATTGATGAGTTCTTTCTGCTTGCGGAACGCAAATACACTGACTTGTTCCCCGCCGGTAATAACTCTACCCTTACCACAGGCCCGGCAGTTCGTAAGCTTTACGAAAGCAATGGGCTCGCGCTCACGGTTTTCTACAACAAAGTATTTGTCCGTGGCGCTGAGTTTGGCGACCAGGATGTATTTTTTGGCAATCTAGACACTCTGCTGCAGAGCCTGCGAACCGATGTGGGCGGCGATAACCGCGCCGCCGTCATACCAACTGCGTTAATCGGTACTTATGACATGCTGGTCAGCGGCGCCACTCCTGTATCACCGTTCGCCAACAACAGCCTGGCGCGCGTGGTCCTTGCGGCTGACGGCACGTTGTGTATTAACAGTGTTGTTAGCATGAATCCGCGCAGCGAGTACACAACTCCGCAGTTGGCACGCTGGACAAATACAAGCGCCAGCCTTATTGCCGACATCAATATTGTTGATACCAGCAACGGCCTGATAGTAAGTCTGCAGAACACAACAGGCGCTTCACAAGGCACACTGACGGGCACTCGCATCAGCGCGGATACCTTTTGCTCAACCCAAACCCCCACTGCCAGCGATATACAAACCATCAATGAGTTGTTCCTGTTGGCAGAGCGCCAATACCCTGACCTGTTACCCGCCGGCGTTAATGTCACCCATATTTCCGGCCCGGCTGTCAGTCGACGCTACACCGCCAATGGACTGGTGCTGAGTGTCATAAACAATCAGGTGTTTGCGCGCGGCGCCGAGTTTGGCCTCAGCGACGTTGTTATTGGCGACATGAATGCACAATTGACAGAGTTGCGGGCACTGGTGGGCGGCGACAACAAACCTGCCACCCTGCCGGCCATCTTTAGCGGCACATACGACATGGTGGTCAGTGGCGCGATTCCGCTGGCACCGTTTGCGACAAATAGTAGGGTGCGCGTTGTGATTGCAGCAAACGGCGACCTGTGCTTGAACAGCCTGATCAGTAGTAACCCGCGCAGCGATTACAGCACCCCGCACATTGCAAACTGGACATTTACCACCGCCAACCTGTTTGCTGATTTTGACACGTCCGACATCGTGAATGGCGTCAACATCAGCTTACGTAATGCCGCAGGCAGTAACCTCGGCATCCTGACAGGTGAACGTGTCAGTACCGATACCTTCTGCTCTTCAACAGCGCTGAGCGCCACGCAACTTCAAACCATTAATGAGCTGTTTATGCTGGCGGAACGCCAATACCCTGCTCAACTGGCAGCAGGAAGCAGCAGCACCCAAACCACTGGCCCGGCCGCCCGACGCAGTTATGCTGACAGTGGCTTGGTGCTGACGGTGGTAAACGGCAGCGTGCTTGCGCGGGGTGGCGAGTTTGGGTTGACCGATGTTGACGTTGGCCCGCTTGATTCACTATTAGCCGAGCTGCGCACACTGGTTGGCGGCGCCGATCGCGCTGCAGCCATCCCGGCCGCGCTGACAGGTACGTATGAGTTGCTGGTAAGTGGTGCCAATCCGTTTGCACCCTTTGCCAATAACAGCATCATGCGCGCAGTCATCGACAGCAACGGAGAGTTGTGCCTCAACAGCACCTTGAGCAGCAACCCGAGAAGTGATTATGGCAGTCTTAACATCGCAACCTGGACCAATACGTCAGCCGGTCTGATTGCGCGACTGAACATGACTGACACCAGTAGTGGTCTGGTGGTGCAGTTAAGCAACGCGGCTGGCAACAGCCTTGGCACGCTGACTGGCACGCGCGTCAGCGGCAACACCTATTGCTCAACGGCAGCGCTGAGCGCCGCAGCAGTACAGTCCATCAACAGCCTGTTTGAGCTGGCAGAACGGCGCAGCCCGGACGTGTTCCCAACACAGGCCAGCAATACTACCTTAACTGCCGGCGGCGCGGTCTGGAAGACCTACCCAGGCACCGATGCCAGCAGCACCATCGTGCTCAGCGTGGTCAATGATCAAGTGTTTGCACGCGGCGGCCCGTTCGGCGCCCTTGATTTTGCTTTAGGCACCGTACCGGCCGTGTCCAGCCAATGGTTGGCTGAAGTAGGCCCGCCACCAGCACTGATTGCACAATACAACATCAGCGTTGTCGGCACCTCTAAAGTTACGGTAGGTGGATTGGGCATTGTGAACGGGCAATTGAAATTCACTCGGCAACTCACCTATTCACTCTCTGAACTGGTTGACGAGAATCTAGGTGCAATTGCCCGGGCGCTGTTGTCGGGCGAGATAACTGATCCTGACACGACTGAGATTTCAGATATCACCCGCAGCAATGGTGTCTTGAGCTTCAGAGCGAAATTGCGCAAGTCCACGTTGGGTAACACCCGGGAAATTGAGACCGTGATTACACTAAGTTCCTGATTTACACTTCTTTACAGCATTTATTCCCCATTTATGCCCAAATAGGCACCTGTTTTTGCTTGCCGGCTTACTAACAACCGGCTTATAGTAACGTGCGACTTAAAGTATAAGCACTAAGTCACTATTTTAAAGGAGTTTTTTGGTGTACTTGGAATACTACTCTCTTGAACGCCCACCGTTCAGGATCACCCCTGACCCTTCGCTGTTTTTTACAGGCGGGGCAAATGGTCGCGGCGTAGTCCTTGAAGCGTTGTTGTATGCGATTCAAACTGGGGAGGGTATTCTCAAAGTTGTGGGTGAAGTCGGCAGCGGCAAGACCATGTTATGTCGCATGCTTGAGCAGCGATTGCCTGATTCTGTCGAAGTTGTTTATCTCGCCAACCCTAAACTGACACCACACGACATCCTGTATGCCGTGGCGTTTGAACTTAAAATTGATGTCACCCAAGACACTCCCAGACTGGTGTTGATGCAGAAACTGCAATCGCACCTGCTGGAGCAGCATGCGGCCAACCGATCGGTGCTAGTCATCATCGAAGAAGCACAAAGTATGCCGCTGGAGACTCTGGAAGAGATCCGGCTATTCAGTAACCTGGAGACCCATCAGCACAAGCTGATGCAGATTGTGCTGTTCGGACAACCGGAACTGGATAAAAATCTGCAGGAAAAAACATTCGTCAGTTGAAAGAACGCATTACTCACAGTTTTTATCTGAAACCGCTGACACCCGACGAGGTCAGCGATTACCTGCGCCATCGTCTGCAGGCCGCGGGCTGCCCTGCTCCTCAGATTTTCAGCAAAGCCGCTGAAAACCTGATTGCAAAGGCCTCTGGCGGCTTAACCAGACGCATCAATATCCTTGCCGACAAAGCCATGCTGGCTGCCTATTCGGAGTCAGCCACCGCAACTCGGCCACGGTCTCTGGGCAACCAGCTCGAGCCAACTGTCACCGTTCAGCATGTTAAAGCGGCAATTCAAGACAGTGACTACAAGCAACACGTCAGCAAGCGCATGATCGCACTGGGTGTGTTTGTGGCCGTCATTGTGGTTGCAGTCATTGTCATCATGGCTTGGATGCTGATTCAGCAAAATTCCTCCAACCGTGCTATCGCACTAAGCTACGCTGAAGCACTGACTGCGCACAGTGAGCGCGCTGCTGCGCCTGTGTCAGAGACATCAGCCGTTCGCATCGAGGAAACGGCTCTTGTTGAAGAGACAGTCGTTGCAGAAGAAACATCCGTTGTTGAAGCAACAACCTTGATGGCGGACACGACTCAAATCGAACAAGTAGCACCCTTGGTTCAAACGGCTTTTGTTGAAGCACCCTTGGCCGACACACCCCAGGTTGAATTAACAGCACCCGCAAAGGCAGTCACTCTCATAGCGACTGCGGCACCAGCGGTGCAATCAGCACCTACAAGCCCCGTGGCAGCCAACACGACAGGGAAAAACATACCACCGATACTCGCAGAGCGAATGGGTGCGTTTGACGCTTGGACAAGTTCCAACAATCTAGAAGGTTATACGCTTCGCATACTGTCTGTGGGCCAAGATGAGTCCGCATATCTCACCGACGTTCTGCAACAGTTGGATCGAGAGCGTCTGTTACCTGAAACCTATGCCTGTCAACTCAGCTCCGTTAACGGGCAGTTTTGGCAACTTTATTTTGGTACCTATGACAGCGTAAGTGCCGCACGTGCAGGCATTCGCAGATTGCCGGCTCGCATCCGTAACAATCAGCCATTTGCTCAAAATGTAGCCAGAATCGGTTGTCTGACGGAAAGAGGATGATCATGAGCGCTGTGACAACAATAAATATTTTTAGTCGGTCTACGTTCAGAGCCACGGCCCTGCTGGCATTTGTCGCGTTTATGGCAGCTTGCTCAACTTCATTACCTGACCGCAACGAAGATTCCCGGCACATACAGATGCCAGTACAAATAACCAATGATGACATCCCCACTATCAGTCAACCCTTGCCGCTGTTACCACAGCCACAGTCCCAGGTAGCGCCAGAGCTCTACACTGTGGTTGTTCAGAACGTACCCATCCGGGAACTGCTGTTCGCGATGGGCCGCGATGCGGGCATCAATATAGACGTACACCCTGGTGTGTCTGGCCTGATCAGTATCAATGCCGTAGACCAGACCATGCCGCAGATCATAGAACGCATGAGTCGCCAAAGCGATTTTCGGTGGCGTTTTGAAGACAGCAACACGTTGGTTGTAGAGCCGGACATGCCGTTTGTCCGAACTTACCGGGTGGACTATGTGAATGTTGAGCGAAGTGCCGCGACTGGCCTGAACGTATCGACTGCGCTGTCGTCGGTAGGAGGTACCGAAGGCGGGTCTAGCGGTGGAGGCGCAAACAACTCAACCTCCTCTCTTAACCAGAATTCAAGCAACAGCTTTTGGCCAACGCTGGAAGCCAATCTTCGGTCCATGCTTGGTGAAAGCGGCAGCGCCGAAGGTGGTGGATCTTCTGCGGTGGTCAGCAATCGTGAAGCGGGCCTAGTGTCTGTTAATGCCACCGCACGACAACATCGTGATATCCAGGCGTTTATCGATAACGTCCGCAACAGGACTTTGGCACAGGTGATGATCGAAGCCACGGTTGTTGAGGTATCACTGAGTGATAATTACCAGGCGGGTGTCGACTGGGCGACCATCAGCCGCAACAGTGGTGAAATCGACTTCCTGCAAAGTGTTACCGGTACCAATTTGGCGGCCCCCCCTGCCTCCGTGTTAACAATTGACCGTACCAGTGGACCTGACGCCATTGCGGCGACTATCCGTATGCTGTCTGAATTTGGGGACTTGCGCGTGCTCTCCAGCCCCAAAATCATGGCACTCAACAATCAGGCGGCCATGCTGCGCGTTGTCGACAATCGCGTGTACTTTTCGATAGAAGTTGAACCAGGTATTGCACCTACAGCCAATACCCCTGGCACACCAGCAACCTATACCAGCCAAGCATTCACCGTGCCCATAGGCTTTGTAATGAGCGTTACCCCACAGATTGGTGACAACGATCAGGTAACACTCAACGTACGCCCTACCATCTCCAGAATTGTGCGTTTTGTGAATGACCCTAACCCCGTGCTGGCGAGCGAAGGCATACAGAATGCTATTCCGGAAATTCAAATAAGAGAGATAGAATCCATTCTGAAAGTATACAGCGGTCAAATTGCCGTTTTAGGCGGTCTTATGCAAGACTCACTGGAGTCAAACACCGCTGGGATGCCTGGATTATCTCGCGTACCCGGGGTCAGAAATTTGTTTAGTCAACGTAATGACAAAGCCAGCAAAACCGAATTGATCATTTTTATCAGACCGGTTGTGATCCGCGAACCCAGTCTGAATGGTGATCTTGAAAATTACCGTGCGTTTTTGCCAGACAGTGGCGTTGGCATCAACAATTACTATAACAATCAACCCCCCGCACAGACCGTGCAGCCAAGATAACCACCGCAGGCAACCAGATATGAGTTTATTGATGGAAGCCCTGCGCAAGGCAGAGGAGGCAAAAAAAAGAGCCGCCCTCAAAGAGCAGGAGGATGGCAAAACAACCGACCGCGTCACTCCGGTGTCCGCCAGCGCCCCGGTTGTCGAGTCGGTGGAGGAGCCATTACCAAGCGCGCCTGCCCCTGAAAAAGGCATCAAGCTGGATGAATTTGAATTCAATTTTGACGATCTGGCATTGCTGGAACCCAATCCCGCATCCAAACCCGCAGCCCTGAGTATTCCATTGGAGTTTCTTCTCGACGCCGAGCCTGACAGTGCGCCTCCGGCACCAGAACCCAGCCCCGTTTTGTTTACAGCCGACATGCTGTCTGCGGAATTGATACTTTCCGCCCAAGACTCCAATCCAATCCGTTTTGCAGATATGCCTGATCTGGTGCCTGCACCTGAGCCGGCGCCTGAACCTGAACCTGAACCTGAACCTGAACCTGAACCTGAACCTGAACCTGAACCTGAGCCTGAGCCCAAACCAGAGCAAAACGTTCAATTAGAAATACCTGCTGCGGTTGTGGCGCCCGTACCTAAGGCTAAATTCAAGCCCAAGTTTTCGCTCGGCAAATCAGTGCTCGATAAAGCTGGCGCGCGCTCTATATTTGCGGCTAAAGGCAAGTCCAAACGCACATCCAAACGCACCCTTGTGCTTGGCGGTACCGCGGCTGCGTTAAGTGTGGTGGCGATCGGTGGTTGGTTGTGGTTTTCTCTCAGCGCTCCAATCACCACATACAATTACACGCTATCAGAGCCCATTGAGCTTACCAACGAGTTGGCACTTGAAACGCCAATTGAGCCTTCGGAGTCGATGCCAGATGAGCTCCTTGACACGCCTTCCCCCGTCATGCCCGATCCCGAGCCATTGGGTGTTGACGCGCTGGCGACTGCCGAGCCTGAAACCAACGAGCAAAACTTGCTGCAGGAAACACTGAGTTCAGTGACCAGTGTGGGCTTGATTCAACAGCCCGTGGCGCAGGAACCCGCTTTGGCGCCTGTGCAGGCGCCCATCCAAGCACCCATCCAAGCACCCATCCAGACACCCATCCAAGCACCCGTGCAAACGCCAGCACCCTCAACTGCCCAAGCGCCGCAACCAACATTGGCCAGTCCCACGATCAATCCGGTGGCCGAACCGCCCGCAACTCAGAGCAATGTCGCGGCCGCTCAAACAGAGATGCCCGTTGCAGATGAAGCCGCCAGTACAACGCCGCAAGAGCCATCGGCGATGCTACAGATCAGTCGCGCACAGCCAGCACGCGACCCCAACCTGCAAATTCTGAGCGCCTACTCTGCCTATCAACAAGGTGATTACGCCGCAGCACGTCGGCTGTATCAGCAAGTGTTGACCGAAAGCCCGACTAACCGGGATGCGCTGTTAGGACTTGCAGCAACGGCATTGCAACAAGGTGACCGAATCAGCGCAAGAAGCAGTTATTCACGCCTGTTGACACTGAACCCGCGCGATCCCTTTGCCCGGGCTGGCATGCTGGAAACCACATCGGCGACAGACCCGATCCAACGCGAATCGGATCTTAAATCGCTAGCCTCCGAATATCCGGACATCGCCGCCATCAGTTTTGCACTGGGCAATCACTATGCCTCAATGCAGCGATGGCATGAGGCGCAACAGGCCTATTACAACGCGATGCTGACCGCTCGTAGTGAGGGCAACATTATCAGCCCGGATTACGCATTTAATCTGGGCATCAGTCTCGAACGCATAAACCAGCCACAGGCCGCCTACAATTATTATCAGGAAGCACGCGTGTTGAGCCAACAACATGCACCCGGTTTTGACAGCAGTGTCCTGGAGCAGAGAATCCGCATGTTGGAACGAGCACTACCATGAGCGAAGCACCGGTAAAACGAAAACTGGGTGAGGTACTACTGGCGCGCGGAGCCATCACGCCGGACCAGTTGAGTATTGCGCTGCTTGAGTTAAAAACCTCCAAAAAGCCACTTGGCTCGACATTGATTTCCCTGGGATTCGTGACCGATTCCATTGTCCGCGATGCACTCAGCGAAAACACCGGGCAGAAAAGTGTTGATCTCACCAACCTGCTACTGAATGCGGACTCAATCAAATTTGTACCGCAGGAAATTGCCCGTCGCTATACCGTGTTGCCACTGTCGTATGACAAGAGCACCCACACGCTGACCCTGGCGATGGCCGACACCTTCAACATTGTGGCGCTGGATCAGATTCTGTCGATTAACGGCGGTGATCTGAACATCGCGCCTGTGCTAGGCAGCGAAGCCGACATTATCCGCATCATTGAGCAGTTCTACGGTTTTGATCTGTCTATTGACGGCATTCTCAAAGAGATTGAAACCGGCGAAATCGATTTTGAAAGCATACAAGGCAATGACGATGAATACAGTCACCCCATGGTCAGGTTGATCGATGCCTTGCTGGCGGACGCTGTTCAGCGCGGCGCCTCGGATGTGCACTTTGAGCCAGAGGAAGCCTTCCTGCGCATACGTTACCGTATCGATGGCGTGCTCCGGCAGATTCGCAGCCTGCATAAAAGCTATTGGCAGGCGATGGTTGTCCGCCTGAAAGTCATCAGCAACATGAACATTGCGGAGTCGCGCGCGCCTCAGGACGGCCGTATCTCCCTGTCATTGGTCGGCCGCCAGATAGACTTCCGGGCTGCGGCACAGCCAACCAGCTGGGGCGAAAACTTTGTACTGCGTATTCTTGATCGCCAAAAAGGCATTGTACCGCTGGATAAACTCGGCCTTACCGACGAAAACCTCGACTTGCTCCGTCTGATGCTTGCGCGCCCTGAAGGCATTATTCTGGTGACAGGCCCTACCGGTAGCGGTAAAACCACCACGCTTTATTCCATTCTGAATGATATTAATACCGAAGGCGTTAACATCATGACCATGGAGGACCCGGTGGAATACCCCATGCCGATGATCCGACAATCCTCCGTCAATGAATCCGTCAAAATGGGTTTTGGTGAAGGTATACGATCCATGATGCGGCAAGACCCTGACGTGATTCTGATCGGTGAGATACGTGACCACATTACTGCTGAAATGGCATTACGTGCAGCCATGACGGGTCACCAGGTATTCTCTACTCTGCATACCAACTCCGCAATTGGCGCGTTGCCTCGCCTGCTTGACATTGGTGTACTACCCGATGTCATCGCCGGCAACCTGATTGGTGTGATCGCCCAGCGCCTAGTCAGACGTTTATGTAATGCTTGCAAAGCACCACACATGGCCAGTGACCTGGAAAAAGTATTACTGGGCATCCCAGATAACACATCTGACGTGCAGATTTATGCGGCGACAGGTTGCACGACGTGTGAGCATCAAGGTTACAAAGGCCGAACCTCAGTCATTGAGATCTTAAAAATTAACAGTGAGTTGGACGAGCTGATAGCGAGACGCGCAGGTATGCAGGAAATGCGCAAGCAAGCCTTGAGCCAAGGTTTTCGGCCACTTGCCATGGACGCCTGCCGCCGTGTACTCGACGGCACCACCAGCCTGGAAGAAATCAGCAGGGTTGTTGACCTCACCGACCGGATAAGCGGGTAACCATCAGATGCCACTGTATAAATACAAGGCAATGAACCAACTTGGTAAAATGCGAACCGGCAATCTGGACGCAGCCAACGAAATTGATCTTGAGCAACGGCTAGGTCGCATGAAACTGGATCTAGTGACCTACAGTGAGACTGTAGAAAGCAGCTCGGGTCTTGGCCAGAAAAAAATCACCAAACCCGATCTGATCAATTTTTGTTTTAATATGGAGCAGCTGACGCGCGCGGGCGTACCCCTGCTGGAAGGTCTGTCTGACTTGCGCGACAGCATGGAGCATCCACGTTTCCGGGAAGTCATCTCAAACTTGGTTGATGAAATTCAGGCGGGGAAAAGCTTGTCAGATGCATTAGCAGAACACCCGAAAATTTTTGATGTGCTGTTTGTGAATCTGATCCGCGCCGGTGAGGCCAGCGGTGAGTTAGCCAAGGTGTTTGACTCGCTGATGAGGACCATCAAATGGCAGGATGAACTGCAAACCAGTACCAAAAAGCTGTTAACTACGCCCATGATCGTGGGCGGCGTTGTATTGGCAGTGACCGGCTTTTTGATGGTTTATCTGGTACCGCAACTGGTCAGTTTTATCTTGAGTATGGGTGAAGAACTGCCCATTCATACCCGCGCCTTGATTGCCACATCTGACTTTTTGGTGAACTATTGGTATGTGGTTATTTCCGTGCCACTTGCGACTTATTACTCGCTCAAAACGCTCATACAAAAAAACGAACAAGCGCGTTTTTATGCAGACAAATTCAAATTAAAAAGCTGGAAAGTCGGCCCGGTATTGCAAAAAATCATTCTCTCCCGGTTTGCCAATTTTTTTGCCATGATGTACTCGGCAGGCATACCGGTATTGCGTTGCCTTGAAATTGCTGAAGGGGTTGTGGATAACACTGTCGTGCGTCAAGCCATGGCGGACGCGCGCCAGGATATTCAGGAAGGTGATCCGATTGCACGCAGCTTTGAAAATACCGGGCTATTCCCACCGCTGGTGATTCGGATGCTGAAGATTGGCGAAACCACCGGTGAGCTTGATAAGGCACTGCTGAATATCAGTTATTTTTATGATCGCGATATCAAAGAGTCCATCGATCAGGTGCAATCCTTGATACAACCGATCATGACTGCCGTTCTAGGCTTACTGCTAGGCTGGGTAATGTTGTCGGTGTTAGGTCCTATCTACAACACGATCGCCAGTGTTCAGTTTTAAAAAACCTGCTCAGGTGAGCAGCTGACACAGGTCAATATGGCAGGCATAAAAAAGACATCCATCTCGCGCGTACTCCTTATCCAGAACGATAAGGCGTCGCTGTTTGCATGGGACCGACGCCACCTGCAATTGCTCGCGCGGTTTGCCAGCAATCCAGCTGACCTGCAAGAATTTACCAATCTGTTGAATCTGGACACTGAGTCGTCATTGACGGTAGTGGCGGATTTTATCGAAGAAGATTTCCGCCTTGAAAGTGTCGCCCACGTACAAGGCAAAGATCGAACGGAAATGCTCAAACGCAAACAGATGATGATGTTTCGCAATACGCCTTACCGGATCTGGCGCATCCTTGGCCGCGAACGCACCGGGCGGCGTGACGATAATGTGTTATTCAGTGCATTGACCAAGCCGGAACTGCTGACCTACTGGCTTCAGCCAGTGCTGGCCGCGAAAATTGCGATCAGAGCACTGACGTCTGCATCGTACCTGATGGAGTATCTTGCCAAGCACGAAGGCTTGCAAAAACATGAGCATTTGCTGCTGATCAACGTTGAACCTTTGTCGGGCATTCGACAAACCTACTTGCATAAAGGCAAGGTATTGTTCAGCCGCCTGGTGCCCAATCGACCCGGGTCTGAAGACGCTATCAACTTGTTGATCGAAGAACAGTCTATACAGACACGCAAATACCTTGAGCGGGTCAAACTGGTGCCTTACGATCTGGTGCTGGAAACCCGTATTTTCAGGCACTACCCCGATACCGTCATGCCTGAGGCTCGCATCAGCGACCTGATGCACTTTGTTTATCAAGACACCTTCAATCTGAAAGGCCACGACCTTGTTGAGATCAAAGGTACCGATACGGCTGGCTGTTTGTTGCCCGTGTTGGCGCGCGGCTTAAAAACAGGATCCATCGTAAACACCTATGGTCCTGCACTCGATCGCCGCTACCATGTGATCAACATCATAAAAAAAGTCCTTGTAGCAAGCAGTATCACCGCGATAGTCGCATCTGTGTTGTTAACTACACCAACACTGATGACTGCACTGGACAACAGTGAACAAGCAACGCGTTTGCAACAGCAAACCCAGCCCTTGTTAAGTAACTATGAAACACTGCGCGAAAATTTTCCGGAAACTCCCGTCCCTTCTAATTCCATGGCACTGATTGTGCAAACCTACGACAAGTTAGTGCCGGAGATTTATAACCCGCGCGAACTGTTGTCTAACGTAAGTCGGGCGATCAGCGCCTCACCAAGTATTCGCCTGAGCAATCTGGAATGGGTGCTTGAAGAGCAGACACTGGGCGCTTATCCGGAAATGAATGATTCTCAAAGTTTTATGCAGGCCTCCCTGGACAATCTCATGCAGCTGAAAGTGAAACTGGAGGGCAATGTGCTAGAAACTTTCAGCATTCGCGAAGCCCATGAGCAGGTTCAGGATCTGATGCATGCCTTGGAAGCCCAGACCGGCGGCGTTGTCACACCAGTCAACATGCCTTTAGATATGTCGGCAGTGAGTGCACTGGAGTTAAGCCTGGATGATCAACCGGTGGCGGCCAGTTTTGTACTGGAAATATTGATCCGTCCGCAAAGTGCAGAAGAGCTGGCTGCGCAGCAGGAAGGGGTAACACCATGAAGCTTCCGCTACCCAAACAAGATCTGCTGCTGTTGAGACCGACGTTGATCATTTTTTTAGTGGTGTTATCACTGAGCATTGCTGCTTATCAAACAGCGACGTCATACCAGCAGTCCAGTGCCAGTGCGCTGCGCAGCGCCCAAGCCAGTTACCAACAAGTGTCCAGTTCCATCGAACAAATTGAACAGGAAGAATCCACGGTTGTGCGGTACATCGACCGTTATCAGCAAATGGTTGCGAGAGGTGTCATTGGGGACGGCAATCGTTTGCAGCTGATAGAGCAATTGTCGTCGCTCAGGCAACGTTCCAGACTTTACCCCATTAACATCCAGATTCGCGAATCCAGCGAAGTGGCGGTCAGTTATCCGCCTGAAGATCCCCTGCCCGGCGACCCCGTTTTTCTAAGAGCCGCACCCGTTAGTCTTGTCATGGCGTTGTTGCATGAAGGCGATCTGCTACAGGTGCTGGACGCCATGCTGATGTTTCCTGGTCTGTTGCAGCCCAAGCGATGCCTGATAAAATCCATGGGAAGTGTCGGAGAACCATTTAGCAGCGTGACGGAAAATCTTGAGTCGAGCTGCGAATTACTTTGGTACAACCTAGCATTAATACCGCCAACACCGGAAGAATTCTGATGAACGCGATCTTCCTGCAATTTATTCATTTTTTGGGGTTGATGGTTGTCTTGGCAGGCAACATTAACCAGGTTGCTGCGCAAACACAATTGCCAGGCCGCCTGTTCAGCACACCCGCCGAACGACAGCTACTTGATCAAATGCGCTGGCGCGGGGATCTTGAGCAGGCGCCCGCTGAAGAAGTCCGTCCGGACACCATTTACATAGAACCGGAAAACACCATCAGACTACCACCACCGGATAATATTGAGCTGCGTTTTGGCGGCAGTGTGGCTCGTGGCAACGGCAGTCACGCTCTGTGGCTTAACGATGAGGCTGTTAATGAGCAATCCTTGCCACCCGGTATAACATTGGTGCAACACGGTCACGTCACGGCTTTGCAGATATCCAGCGGCAACTCATCGTTTTTAGTGCTGCCGGGGCAGCGCTTTCATCTGGCTTCGGGGGTGATTTCTAATATATTTCCGCCCTCGGTTGATGCCGTTCCTGCCGCCTCAGACAGTGAGCCATCACCTGACTCCGCCCTTGATCCGGGCATGCAGGCGCCTGCAAACGAAACTGCAGTTCTTGCGACCTTACGCTTGATTATGGAGTACATGGAGTGAGCTATCCTCGCACAGGGCGCCAACAAGGTGTGGTATTGATTGCGTTCTTTCTGGTGCTGTTTGCAGTAGCGGCATCGGTACTGATATCTGCACTCAACGCCAGAGGCGTAACCCGCGATTTAAACCGTAACAATCAACTCGCAGACGCCAAGCAGGCGCTGATTGCATTTGCATTGTCCGTTCCAGACTTATACAACATGGGGCCGGGGCGATTGCCTTGTCCGGATACGGATAATGATGGTGGGCCCAATTCACCCTGCGCAGCCAACACCCCGGGGCGCTTGCCTGCAATAGTAACGCTGACTGCTCCTAGCACTTTTGTAATCAGTCCCATCGCCGCGGGTACCGACCAGCAGTTCTGGTATGCCGTCAGCCCTGCCTACAAAATGAATCCCGCGCAGATTCTTAACGCCAATAGCAATGGTCAACTTACGCTGGATGCTACTAATGACATTGTTGCTGTGATCATTGATGCTGGGCCGGTATTGGCCGGTCAGACACGGTCGAACAATGTCGCAACCAATTATCTGGAAGACAGTAATGCTGTCGGCACAAATTTTGTCAGTACCCTCCCGGCCGGGCCAGCTGCGATGAATGACCGCATTGTCACCATCCGTCGTCTGGAATTGATGTCAGTGATGACACCTAAAGTTGTGATGGATATTAAGCGGGTGCTTGATGCCGGGTTTGTTGCCAATGGCAATAGTTACCCCTCAGATCAAGTGGCGTTTGAAGCGGCGATTGTCGCTGATGCGGGCTGGCTTGAATTCAATCAATGGCACACTACCGCCACCTACAGTTGGCTAGCAGATGACAAAGCAAGTATGCAATTTCAAGGATGTCAGATTTTATTCACAATCGAATTTGGATCAGATGTGATCGAAAGAGACGTCAATCGCTGTTAACCGCCGCAGCAAGGAGTAGATTATGAAATCGAACAAGAATGCTGGTTTCACGCTGATCGAAATGTCGATTGTGCTGCTGATCATGGGCCTGATTCTGGGCGGATTACTGGCGGCCCTTGGCCAAAGCACTGAAAGTACACGCCGCACTGACGCCAAAGCGCAAATGAAACTCATCGAAGAAGCGCTGTACGGTTATGCACAAACCTACGGTCGGCTGCCGTGTCCGTCAACGCATTTGACCGCTGGCGTTGAGGACCCTGTGGGCGGCGGAGACTGCACAGCC
>DITX01000021.1 GCA_002422225.1 Gammaproteobacteria bacterium UBA6173 | reverse complement strand
TTCAGGCATCGTTGGCCGTAGAACAGAACACGCTCACACTGGACCAGGTAACCGCAGTATTGGAGGGCAAGACGGTGTTAGGCTCTCAGAGAGAGATTCAGGAGGTACGCAACGCGTTTGCCGCCTATGAAGCGATGGAGCACTGGCAGCCTCACCAACAGGATCATCTGCTCGCGGCGCACGCCATCATGATGGCAGCGCTGATCGAGGATGCCGGACATTGGCGAAGCGGTGGTGTGGGCGTACTGGCGGGCGATCAGGTAGTGCACATGGCGCCGCCGGCCAGCCAGGTACCGCGGCTGATGCAAGATCTGCTGGAATGGCTGGCAACAACAAATGCCCACCCGCTGATAGTCTCGGCGGCCTTTCACTATGAATTTGAATTCATCCACCCGTTCAGTGATGGCAACGGGCGCATGGGCCGACTGTGGCAAACGTTGATTCTGAGCCGCTGGCAGCCTGTGCTGGCTTATCTACCGGTAGAAACTGTGATCAAGCGCCGTCAACAAGCATACTACGATCAGTTGGCTGTCGCCGATGCTCTGGCAGACTGCTCAAATTTTATAGAATTCATCCTGACCGCGATTGAAGAAAGCCTGCGCGAGGCTATCAATCCCCAGCACCACACCAAAACGCCGGGGAAAACGCTGGTGAAAACGCCGGGGAAAACGCCAGATGTTATCCTGAGTCTGTTGCGCGACGCCCCTGAACTGTCGATTCCACAACTGGCAGCCAGTCTTGGCAAATCCCAAAGCGCCATTGAGCGCGCCATCCGTAAATTGCGGGAAGCCGGGCGACTCAAACGCATCGGGCCGGACAAAGGCGGGCACTGGCAGGTGCTGGATGAAATTCCTACAAACCGGCCTTGACCAAGGCAGCAGCTCCCTCAGCCACCAAACATGAACGCTGACTGTATGCTGCCAATCACGCGATCCCGGAACACGCGCTGACCGCTGTCATCACCAGCGGCACCCGCCACCACATGCAGCGGTAACAGGTGCTCCTCGCGCGGGTGCGACGCTCGACCGCTGGGTGCTGAGGCCCACTCGATCAGGCGCTGGGCACGGACAGCGGATGGCAGCGCAACGGTCTCGGATAACCAGTCATCAAATCTCACCGAGTCCGGGTCCAACTGGCTGTCATCCAGTCGAAAACGTCTCATGTTGTGGTAACTCATGCCGCTGCCAACGATCAGAACACCTTGCTGACGTAATGGCGCCAGCGCGCGGCCCATCGCCAGATGCTCGGCAGGGCTCAGACCTGCCTTGAGTGAGAGCTGCACAATCGGCACATCGGCGGCTGGAAACGCCACTTTCATGGGTATAAACACGCCATGATCGAGGCCACGCGAATCCTCCTGTTCAGCGTGTATACCGGCGGTTTCAAGCAAGTGCTGCACCTGTGCCGCCAGCTCGGGAAATCCCGACACCCCATATTGCAATTGGTAGGTATGGGGCGGGAATCCCGCGTAATCAAACAGCAGCGGCGGCGATGCCTGGACATTCACTGTGAAGTAGCGGGTTTCCCAATGCGCGGAAATCACCAGCAGGGCTTTGGGTTCACCACCCAGCAACGCAGGGATACTGCGCAACCAGTCTGCCATCTTTGTCCAGGTATCTGCCGGGCTCCAGTCCATAAAAAAGCACGGGCCGCCACCATGTGGCACAAATAGTGTGGGCATGATGTGCGTTGTCATCTGTTCAGATTCTCCAGCCAAAGCGCCGATCAAGGGAAAACTCTCTGCCACCGTCCAGCACAAGCACAAAAGCAAACACCAACCACATAAGCGGGTATTCGTAACCACCGCTGGTCCAGCGTATCACCAAAGTACATGCCAGTTCCGGTAAGACCGTAACCACCAAACAGCCCAAAGAGTTTCTGGGCGCCGTGTGGCATCAGCAGCAGTCCGGTAGTCACCCGCATCAGCGGATAGGCCAGCAGGCTGACGTTAAGGGACAGACGGGTACCAGAAGACAGCTGATTTGTGGCCGGGTATTGATCAATATGTGATGTCATTGTGTTGCTCCTGAGTGAATGAGGGTGACGTGTTGTCGGTACGGAGTGCATACTGCAGCAGTTTCCATTTTCACGTAAGACGCCAGGATTGAAACGTATGGTTGACGAATCAGAAACCTTGGGTGGTGCTATTGAGGATGTGCCTTGCTGTCCTCAGGCACACTGGTGCGGGTGCTGCCCGACTGGTCACTCTCAAAAGGTACACTGTACGCGATCAGTCTGGGCGGACGCGATGCACCCGCGCGCGTCCGGGTCTTCCGTGACTTTGTACGACAGTCCCTTGAAGCTTACGTAATTTAACGAACTCTTGGTCAGGTTCGCTACCCCCACCGACATACTAGCTCACTTGACGTTGAGCAACCTGCAAAAGCGCCGACTATAAACCAATAAGCTGTTGGTCAATGCGATTTCAATAGAAACTTGGATTGTATTTTGGTGTGTAGTAGTGCGTATTATTGGGGCAAGCATGCTTCACATTGAAGGTCTACTTGAAGATAACGATGCGGTGCCCTTGCCGCACTCAATTGATGAACACCAACGATTGAGTGATTATCAAGGAGCAACATGGGCATTGGTTGATGTTGATCTGGATAAGTTGATGGGCCCGGCGGAACGCATCAATATCACCGTACCCAGATTTGCACTTAAAAAAATCGATTCAGCGGCCGCACGGTCGGGCATGAATCGATCACAGTTTCTTGTCAAAGCGGCCTTGGCAGCAAGCGGCAACGTCGCAAATCTAACCAACTCTTGACCACCTACACCAATTGCACCCCCGCACTCCAGCATACATCCCACTGAAATATAAACACTTTCCTATATGGCCCCGTTTTTGCTTTGTTCATAACAACGCACGGGGCATGGCCGCTAAAATTTCTGGCTTTAAACCTTTTCACACGCCGCCTCGTCACAGATAGAAGCCCCCGTCTGGCGTGCTTGATCAATCGGTCTTTAAACGGAACAACAAGACATGAAAATCAGTGATACCTCGTCGCAGGATGTGCTCATCCAGCCCAACAATACCCGCAAACGTTTTGTGCTACCCGTGCTGTTAATCGTCGGCGTTGCGCTGGCCGCCTGGTTGCTATCACCCGCCATCAGTCGCTGGGTGCAAGCGCAGGAATCGGTGTCTGCCGAACGTTTACGAACCGCTACCGTGGAATTGGGCAATTTTGTGCGTGATGTCAGCGTGCAAGGCCGCGTGGTCGCTGCGGTCAGCCCGGTACTGTATGCCAGCCAGAGCGGCACCATCACCTTTGCTGTGGAGTCGGGCGACTCGGTACTGGAAGGGCAGGCGCTGGCCAGCATCGATAGCCCGGAATTACAGAACCAATTGCTACAGGAACAATCGCGCTTGTTGTCGTTGAATGTCGAATACGACCGCCAACGTATCGCCAGTCAGCAGGCGCGGCTGGAAAGTCAGAAAGCCATGGATTCAGCCGGCATTAATTTAAAAGCTGCTCAGCGTGAACTGGATCGGGCCGACCGTGCCTTTTCACAAGGAGCGGTGACAGAAGTTGATAGGGACAGGGCGCGCGACAACATGGAAACCGCAGAAGTCCTGCACAAACATGCCACGCAGGACACCGAGCTGAACAATGAGCGTCTCGCCTTTGAACTGCAAACCCGGCGTCTGGCCGTTGAGCAGCAGACTTTGCTGGTGAGTGAACTGACCCGTCAGGTCAATGAACTAACTATTGTGTCGCCGGTCAGTGGCATTGTTGGCAATCTGCTGGTCAATCAAAAAACCAATGTGATACGCAATCAGCCGGTGCTGAGTGTAGTCGATCTGTCGGCCTTTGAAATCGAAGTGCAGATTCCCGAATCCTATGTCAACGATCTGGCCATTGGCATGACCGCGGGTGGCGGCTGGTACGGTGCCTATGCGCAAGCCGGTGCACCGATTGGGGTGATTCTGGCTAACCTGGCATTCCTGATCATCAGTTACACCGTCTCTGAAGAAGCTTTCATGAGCTAGGGCTGGCGCGTGCCGTTTATGGCGAGCGTCATCCTGATTGGCATCAGCATGTATGTGCAGCTGCATCTGGAAGACACCCCAGCATTCAAAGAGCTGGAGCGTTTAAAAATTGAACGTCAGAATGCAGGTCTTGCACCAGACAAGGTGGCGGTCACCCGTTCTCCGGTACTGGAAGCGCTGCGTTTGTATCCAAAACGCATCATGCTGGCAGCTGGCGCGTTCCTGTCAATTCAGGTCACTTTCTACATCCTGATTGCATTTGTGGTGGCCTACGGCAGCAATGCTGTGGGTGGTGTGGGATTATCCGGCTACATCATGCTGGCGTCGCTGGCAACCTTGTGGTCAGTGTGGATGTTGACCGAGACACACGGTACTGACATCCACGCAGAACACCACTGATATCCTGTTAACAGCCTGCTAATCCAGCAAGGCTGTCAGATGCTCGTCACTGCCCTGAAACGTCAGGGTGGTGACAGATCTGCCCCGCTCAATGTTCACCGTATTGATTTGATCTCGCCACACCTCGCGCAAGGCATTGTGCGTTACCTGCAGTTCTATTGGACCTTCAGACCTATCCACTGGCAACGCACGTTCCTGATAAACCCAGAAAAAATTGCCGTCTATTTCATGGCCTACCGGCGAGAGCACCCACGCCTCACCCGACGGGCTTTTTAACTGGAACATCTGCTGCACATAGGCCGCAAACTTTGATTGTGTCTGTGCATCACTAATAATGTCAGTATCACTGCCGAGCAACTGACGCATGGCGTGTTCGGCATCGTGCAGGTAAAACCGGTGCATGACCTCCAGCAGTCCGGTGCGTTCATTAAACACTACACGGGTAATCGCGGCTTTTTGTTGATGCGCATGCAGGGCTGCTGGCAGCGCATTCAGCGCCACCAGCAGTAGACTTGCCTTGATCAAAAACCGTCGGTTCACTCCGTTTCGCCTTCTTCCTCGGCGGACTTCAACTCTGTTTTGATGTCTTGCATGATGTCACGGCCAACCAGCCCACCACCTGCCTCGGATTTAAAGGCTTCTACGCGTGATGGAATAAGTCGGCGTGGGTAGAAGTTGTTTTCCATATTGGCATCAGCCGTTTCCCAGCGAGGGTCCAGCACAATTTCACTGACCGGTTTATCAGCAATGATTAGCTTGCTGACATTGTGTGCGTTCTGGCGCCAGATCTCTGCCGGAATGTACATATCTTCGACGCTGCCATCCTCATAGGTCATCTGCAGAATGATGGGCATCACCAGCCCGCCTTCATTAGAGAACTGCAGCACGTAGTAGTGCTTGTTTTCGGCCATGGCGCGATCAAACACGGCACGCTCGATCTCGTCCAGACCTTCCAAGAAGCTCTGGTATTGATTGCGCTCTTTGTTAGTGACCGTATAGATGTCGTTTTCGTCGTAGAAATCAGTGACATCCGGGTTACGCTCAACCCAGCTCAACATGCCTTCTTCTCGATTACGAATAGAGGAAATGGACTCGGGCTTGTTGGCTTCTTCTTCACGGCGACGCTGGTAATCAATGTCGGGATCACGGGTATCCAGCTGCATGGCGTATACGCGATCCAGTGAAATATCTACGTGATCGGTGCTGTAGAACCATCCGCGCCAGAACCAGTCCAGGTCGACACCGGAGGCATCTTCCATAATGCGGAAAAAGTCCGATGGTGTCGGGCGCTTGAATTTCCACTGTTGGGCGTATTCACGGAACGCAAAATCAAACAACTCACGACCCATGATGGTTTCGCGCAGGATGTTCAATGCGGTAGCTGGCTTGGAGTAAGCGTTTGGCCCCAGGCGGGTGACACTGTCTGACTGCGTCATGATCGGTTGCTGATCGGTGGAGCGCATGTAGTCCACGATATCTCGCGGTTCATTGCCCCAGGGGATATCCGGATCCCATTCGCGACCGGCAGCAGCATCCAGAAAACTGTTGATGCCTTCATCCATCCACGTCCACTGGCGCTCGTCGGAGTTCACCACCATCGGGAAGTAGATGTGTCCGATCTCATGAATCACTACGCCGATCAGGAACCGTTTTTCCGCCAGTGAATAGGTGCGGCTGCCATCATCCTGCAAGGTGGTGCGCGGCCCGTTGAACGTGATCATCGGGTATTCCATGCCACCCACTGGCCCGTTGACAGACTGTGCAACCGGGTAGGGATAATCAAAGGCAAAGCGGTTGTAAACTTCCATGGTGTGAATGACCACTTCGGTGGAATACTCCGACCACAGCGGATCACCTTCTTTTGGGAAAAACGACATGGCCATGACAAAGGGATTGTCTTGGCTGTCCTGCCGGAAGCCTTTGGCATCCCAAATAAACTTGCGTGATGAACCCCAGGCAAAATCCCGCACGCGCTCGGCATTGAAGCGCCAGGTTTTGGTTTCGGTGGTGCCTTCGCGTTCATTTTCCAGCGCTTCTTCCGGCGTCACAATGTATACCGGACGCGCGGCATCTTCAGCCTGTTCAAGACGTTGACGCTGGTCGGCGGTGAGTACCTGATTGGCGTTTTGTAGCACGCCGGTTGAGGACACAATGTGGTCAGCCGGCACGGTGATCTCTACTTCGTAGTCACCAAATTCGAGCGTGAATTCGCCACTGTCCAGAAACTCTTTGTTGGTCCAGCCTTCATAGTCGGTGTA
>DITX01000196.1 GCA_002422225.1 Gammaproteobacteria bacterium UBA6173 | reverse complement strand
CTGATATTGCTTGGTCTGAATTCCGACACACTCAGTGTGATTGGTCGTTATCTGTTTGGTGTGCCCGGTGCAGTGATGTCGGGATTGATGTTTTTGCAGACACGCTTCACCTCAACATCCAGCTTGACCACTATTGATAACAGAGCGCAAAAAAAACGTACGGATATCTGGTTCTCAGTTGCGGGTGCAACCTTGCTTGTGTACGGAGGGCTTAGCATCTTTAATGGTGGGCCAGACGTATTGCCACTGTTCCCCACCGCAGAAGATTTTTTGCAACTGAGCGGACTGCCGGTTGCAGTCCCTCGTGCTTTGTGTGCCATTGTGCTGGTCATCGCGTTAATGGCAATTACGTACAAAACCACCTTCAGCATTGTGAATGACGTGGAGAATATGCTGCAAGGCATCGATGGTTTTGTGTATCGCTGCCGCAATGACCGTGAATGGTCGCTGATTTATCTGGCCGGCAACATCCATGAGCTCACAGGTTACACCATTGACGATTTTCGTCACCCGGCG
The DNA here is from genome assembly GCA_002422225.1 of Gammaproteobacteria bacterium UBA6173. GTDB lineage: Bacteria > Pseudomonadota > Gammaproteobacteria > Pseudomonadales > Pseudohongiellaceae > Pseudohongiella. The sequence goes on along the minus strand of DITX01000196.1, from coordinate 21,606 downwards.
ATCATCACGCTCGAACGTATGACACACCCGGACGATCGCGATCGCGCCTGGAAAATAGTGCAGGATGCGCTGACCCGCCGCAATTCCTATGACATTTCTTTTCGCATTATTACCCGCAGCGGTCGCAGCAACTGGGTTAGCGAACGCGGTGAAGGCATCTACGACGAGCTTGGCAATCTGTTGTACCTGCAAGGCCATGTGTTTGACGCGGACGAACTGGTGGAATCACGCAATCGCCTGGAGCGCGCAGAGCAACTGGGGGGACTTGGGCACTGGGAACTTGATCCATGCACCGGGCGTGGGCACTGGTCCAATCAGATGTTCCGGATGTTCAACCTCGATCTGGAAAAGGAACCACCCGACGTTGAAACTTATCTGACACTGGTGCATCCGGATGATCGTGCTCAAGTACTTGCAGCGATGAGTGCCATGAACGAAAACAAGGCACCTGACGCCGGTATCTATCGCACAAATCCCAAGGATGGCCCCGCGCGCAGCTTAAAACCCAGCTGGCAGGCAATCCCTGATGCACAAGGTCGCATCCAACGTTTTTCCGGAACCGTGCTGGATGTTACAGAACAACAAACCACGCTGGTAGCACTGCGTGAATCCGCGCAACAGCAACAACAATTGTTGAACCTGGCACAACGTGAACAAGGACGCATGGCGGCGCTGCTGTCTGCCATGAGTATTGGTATCCTGTTTGAAGACAGAGCAGGCTGTGTGGAGTACGTAAACCCGGCATTCCGACGTATGTGGGCAGTTGACGAAAAGGCCGAACTGGTCGGCGTGACCACCCGCACGGTGCTTGAACATTCTACCCACCGTTTTGCACGGCCCGATCATGCGTCAAAACATGTCCTGCATGTACTCGATACTCATGAAATCAGTGAACGATTTGAGGTTGATCTGTATGACGGTCGCATCCTGACACAATTGTCGTACCCGGTATGTGATCCCGACGGTCGTGTCATGGGCCGGCTCTGGATATACGAAGATGTGACCCATGAGCGTCAGACCGCCCAGCAACTGGTGTATCTGGCAGAACACGATCCATTGACCGGCTTGCACAACCGCCATCGCTTCCAGCAGCAAATGGAATGGATGATCCTCAGTGCCAGACGCAACAATACCCACTTTGCATTGTTGTACTTTGATCTGGACGACTTTAAATATATCAACGACACCTTTGGTCATCGCGCAGGTGATACGGTGCTGGTGCGCACCGCTGGCGAGGTATCCAGCCTGGTCAGACAAGGTGAAATGTTCTCGCGCCTGGGGGGTGACGAATTTGCCATTCTCACCGAACTGGGCGCGAATGACTCACCTATCCCGCTGGCCGAACGTGTCCGCCACGCCATTGCAGCACTGCCATTCCGATTCCGCGGCAGCAACTTACGCCTGACCACCAGCATAGGCATCACCATTTTCCCGCAACATGGTGACAATACCGAGGACCTGATCGCACACGCCGACAGTGCCATGTATCAAGCCAAAAATGCCGGCAAAAATAGCTGGTCAATTTATGACCCCGGCAAAGATCTCAGCGAATTGATGATCGCGCGCATGAATTGGGTCAGCCGTATCGCGACCTGCCTGGAGCAAGATTTACTGGAACTGCACTTCCAAGGTATTTACAAAACCAGCGACGGCACGTTAAGCCATCTGGAAGCACTGGTGCGCATGCGCGACCCGGTGCATCCGGACTCCATCATCATGCCGGGGCAATTTATTCCGATTGCTGAAAAAAGCGGGCAGATTCTGGAGATAGACCGATGGGTATTACGCGAAAGCATACGCACACTGGCCAGCCACCCGACACTGCCAGCGTTGGCGGTCAATATATCCGGTCGCAGCTTTGATGAGCCGGGTTTACCCAAAACCATCCACGCGCTGCTGCAGGAAATGAACGTGGCACCCGAGCGGCTGATCATTGAGTTGACCGAAACAGCCGCGGTCTCCGAGATGCAGGATGCCCAACGTTTTATAGAAGCCTTGCAGCAAACTGGCTGTCTGGTGTGCCTTGATGACTTTGGCACCGGGTTTTCAACCTTTGCGTATCTGAAATACCTAGGCGTACAGGTGTTAAAAATCGACGGTCTGTTTATTCGTGACTTACCCAACAATCATGATAATCAGGCCTTTGTCAAAGCCATGATTGATGTTGGGCGCGGTCTGCGCAAATTGATAGTCGCTGAATTTGTCGAAGATCGCGCAACCTACGAGATGTTGTGCGCGCTGGGTGTGGATATGGTGCAGGGATACTATCTGGATCGCCCGATTGCGGAGCATCCGGCCCTCACATCATGACCACTGGCAGCTTGCAAATCACCGGGCTGCGCGTTAGTTTTTGAACTCATTCACAAAAACAACGAGGAGCACGTCATGCCGCAGAAGAATGCCCGGTTAAAATCCTGTTCCAGAGCTGCTACCCCAAGCTTGCTGGCATTGGCCGTGCTGGCGGGGAAGGACTGCTGGTTAACGGAAACGGTTCTACGATTGAAGATATCAGTCTTGAAGACAGTCGGGGCGACGCACTCAAAATAGCCCGTGGCGATAACATCATTGTGCGCAGAAACCGCGCTGAATCTAATGTGGCCGGCATCGAAATTGAAAACAGTTTTAATGCCGACGTGTATAAAAACGAAGCCATCAACAACACCGGTGGCATTCTGGTTTTTAACATGCCCAATCTGCCAATTCCTGGTCACAGCACGCGTGTTTACAATAATGTGATTGAGCGCAACAACACCGCCAACTTTGCCCCGCCTGGCACAGCGGTGGCCAGTGTGCCTGCCGGCTCTGGCGTACTGATCAACTCCAATGACAAAGTTGAAATATTCAATAACCGTTTTGATGGCAATCAGACTGCCAACATCATCATCTCCAGCTATTTCAGCGCCGGTTACAACAACAGGCAGATGGCGGCCGATTTTGATCCGTATCCGGAAACCATTTTTATTTACGATAACGTCTTTGGCGCAGGCGGCAATGCCCCGGGCTTTCCGGAACTCGACATGCTCAGACAAGCTCTGTTCGGCGCGGACGGCAGCTTTCCGGATATTATCTGGGATGGCGTGGTGCACCCCGAGCGGCAATCCGCACCTTATGCTATTTGCGTGAACAATGGTGATGCTCAGGTACTGAATATCGACGCCGCCAACGCCAGTGCAAATCCTCGTGTCGACGCCGATCCCCATCGTTGCTCACATGACAAACTCTCACCGGTCAGTTTGCCCGTTGAGATGGGTGTGTAATACCAGAGGCTGTCACCCGTGAAGATCACAGGTCATTGGATCGCAGTTGTGTCCTTTTTGTTGTTGTCCGCCTGTTCGGACAACCGTGGTCCCCAGCTGTTTCCGGCGGATGCAGCACCGGCAGACCTGTCGCAATGGCAATTGATGCAGGTCGATACATCGTCTGAACATCTACTACTGGACCCGGCGGTGTTGAGTTTCCGGTTGGCACCATCATCAGCAAAACCTTCTATTACCCGCGCACATCAGCGGCTCCAGAAGGCGTAAGTGCCGTGCAGTGGACGCAGGATGCCTTGGTGGGTTTTGATGGCGAAAAACTGGATCTGACACAGGTCAGACTGATTGAAACGCGTTTGCTGGTGCATCAGGAAAGTGGCTGGCAAGCCCTGCCGTATGTCTGGAATAACGCTGTTAAACGATTAAGTACCATGCACTTCAGGGCGCGTCAATGAATCTGCTCAGTATTGGCCGGAAGTCACTTCCGGCTCTTTCTACTGTTCTTATTACGGCCCTGGCTGTTCAGCTTCTGACATCCAGAAAATAGTCTTCTGGTTTGAACACATCCACCTCGATAGCCGCCATGGCTGCCGCATTGGCGTCCTTCATCAGCGCTGCTTCTGACTGTGTGATCACTTTTGAGCTGAGCGCCAGTTCTGTCAGATCGTAGGCCATGCCACGGGGCAATTCGCGCGCGCGCTGGGCTTTGTAGATCTTTTTCTTGATGGGTTCGACCTCAGTGTGCAGCCGGAAGGCTTTTATCAGACGGCCCATACCCGGATCGTTTTCATCCACTGGCGCAATACCGTCGGTGATGCGCTTGTATTGCTCGTTCATCAATTGAATGGAACCGGCAACCTTGGGAATCAGTTTGTCAGACGGGCCGCGTGAAAGAGGATTCAGGCGCAGGAACAGGGCCGAAGGGCCGCGTAGCCACCAGCCCACCACCGGTGCATCAAAGTTGGCGTGAATGCCTTCAAAAGCATCCTGAATTTTTGCGAGCGCATACTCACAGCTGTACGCCACCAAAGGCAAGTCTTCAGCTCGATTACCTTCCGCTTTGAATCGACGCAGCGCCGACAGTGCTAGCACTTGATAGGTCAGTGCATCTGCAAAACGCCCGCCCAGACTGCCCTTGGCTTTTAACTTGCTGCCAATCAGGTACAGCGCCAGATCTGCCAGCAAGGCATAGCGTGTAGAGGCCCATGCCAAACGGCGGTAATACGTTGCCACTGGACCCGATTCCGGACTGCCGGCGCTGAATCCACGTGTGAGTCCACGAACCTTGGCGCGGAAAAAATTGCTGGTGGTGTGCCACAGCCATCCCAACAGCTTTTTACGGAACTCGGTAGCATCGTTATTTTCTACAGCCTTCACCAAGGGCAAGGCATAAGGGTGACAGCGGGTAGCGCCCTGACCAAAGGTAATTAGCGTGCGGGTCATGATGTTGGCGCCCTCCACCGTGATACTGACCGGTGCACTGCTGTAACCGCCACCCAAAATATTATTGGGGCCTTGCATGACACCGGAGCCGGAGAACACATCCATACCGTCGATAATGACTTTTTGTGTGTATTCAGTGCTGCTGGACTTCAACAAGGCGGAAATCACCGGCGGTTGCTCGCCATTATCAAGGGCGGAACACGCGTACACACGCGCACCCTCAAACATGTAGGTAAATGCCGCGATGCGTGCGATTTTTTCCTGAACACCTTCCATCAGACCAATTGGAATACCAAACTGATGGCGAATCACCGAGTAGGCGCCCGCTGCGGCAGCAATCAACTTCATACCACCAATGGCGCCGGCAGGCAGTGAAACCGCACGTCCACCAGCCAACTGCTCCATCAACATGCGCCAGCCCTGACCGGCATACGCTGGACCTCCAATAATCTGCTCAGGAGACGCAATGACATTCTCACCAATAATCGGTCCGTTGTAGAAACTCAGACCAATCGGCAAGTGGTGATCACCGTTGTAAAGCCCGGGTGTGCCCTTGTGCAGCATGATCACCGTGATGCCGGGATACTCACCTTTACCCAGCAGATTGTCCGGATCATGCATCTGGAACGCCAGGGAGATCAGGTTGGCAGCCGGCGCCAGCGTAATGTAACGCTTGCGGAAGTTCAGTCGGATTTTGGTTTCACCCTGCTCGTCCCGGAACACCACGCCTTCCGCTTTGATGGAGGCGGCGTCCGAGCCAGCCGTCAACTCGGTGAGACCAAAACACGGGACATATTCGCCGCTGGCGAGTTTTGGCAGATACGCATGTTTCTGCTCGTCAGTGCCGTAGTGTTTTAATAGCTCGGCCGCACCCAAGGAATTGGGAATAACAACAAAGGTCCCGGCTGTTGGGCAATACGGGTTGATCTTGGCCATGATGGAAGAAATCGCTAGGGTGGAGAACTCCTTGCCGCCATATCGTTTGGGGATCAACAGCCCCATAAATCCCTGCTGCTTGATATTGTCCAGTACCTCATCCGGGACCTTGCGGGTGATACTGATCTGGTAGCGATCAATCAGCCGACACAAGTCTTCCGTGGGGCCGTCCAGAAACGCTTGCTCTTCAGCGGAGTGTTTGTTGTAGGGCTCTGCCAGCATATTGGCGAAATCAGGCTTGCCTGAAAAAATCTGACCATCTATCCAGACCGTGCCGGCTTCCAGTGCCTGTTTCTCCGTATCTGAAATACGGGGCAGTACGTTGTTGTCCCGCATGAACTTCATAATCGCCGCAAACATGTGCAATCCTCTGGCAAACAAAAAAGTGACTATAATCGGGCTGTCACGACAGTTTGGAAATTCTGTGATATACCCTTAACGGCAGCCGGTGGCGTCATATTACTGAATTGATTCATATTTACAATGATCAACTGCTGCATCACCGTCACAGCACGCTCTGAAAAATAAGGTATCAGACTGCCAAGTCATTGGCTCAATTATAAAAAGGCAACACTATGAAGATTTATACAAAACCTGGAGCGGCGCTGGTAATGGCGATACTGGGGGCCTCCGTTTCCGGCCTTGTGCACGCACAAACATTTTATCCTGCACCGGCAAACGAAACACCTGAGTGGTGGTTTGAGTCAGGACAGGCCGAATTGGAGCGCGCGCTATCCAGAGCACAGAACACCAATCGTGCCAAAAACGTGATTTTGTTTGTAGGTGACGGAATGGGCATATCAACGGTCACCGCGGCCAGGATTTTTGCAGGTCAGATGCAAGGTGTAGCCGGCGAAGAGAATTTCCTGTCGTTTGAGCAGTTTCCAGCGGTCGCTCTTTCAAAAACATTTAACACCAATCAGCAAACTGCAGACTCTGCTGGCACGGCAACTGCGATGATGGCTGGCATCAAAACACGTGCCGGTGTTATTGGTATCAATCAATATGCTGATCGCGAAAACTGTCAGTCCTCGCTGGGCACGGAAGTGCCTAGCCTGATGCAACAGGCCGCTGAACGTGGTCTGGCCACCGGCTTTGTGACAACAACACGCATCACTCATGCTACTCCGGCATCGACTTACGCACACACCCCAGAGCGAGATTGGGAGAATGACTCCGCCTTGCCTGAAGAAGCGCTGCAACACGGCTGCAAGGACATCGCGCAACAACTGTTGGAGTTTTCTTATGGCGACGGGATTAACGTCGCATTGGGAGGCGGGATAGAGCAGTTTACGCCTGAAAGCAAAACTGACCCGGTCACTGGCCGTGCCGGGTTAAGAAAGGATGAAAGAGATCTCACGCAGGAGTGGACTGCCCGTTACAACAACAGCGCCTTCATTTGGAACAAAGAGCAATTGGCTGCCATCGATGTCAACAGCACACAACACCTGCTTGGGCTGTTCAGCCGCTCACAAATGGACTATGCCTACGATCGCAACGCCAGCGATAGCACACAACCGGATTTGCCTTCTATGACAGAGGTCGCCATCAGACTCTTACAGGCCCAGTCTGCCAGCAGCGGATTTTTCCTGATGGTCGAAGCGGGTCGTATCGATCACGCGCATCATGCAGGTAATGCCTATCGGGCTTTGAATGACACCCGCGAGCTGTCCGATGCTGTTCAGGTAGCTTTAAACCTCACCAACGAACAGGATACCTTGATTGTCGTCACGGCAGACCACAGCCACTCGCTCACGATTGGCGGCTATGCAACGCGCGGCAACCCTATTCTAGGTGCCGTTGTTGGTAATGACGATCATGGCCATGCCAATATGCAACGCAGCGTAGCACGCGACAGTCTGCCCTATACCACACTCGGTTATCGCGACGGCCCCGGCTTTGCAGTGAATGCGGGAGGGGATGTTCGTTACACACTCCCCGGCGCGCCTGGCCGTCATGATTTGAGTAATGTTGATCCAACTCACCCTGATTTTCATCAGGAAGCATTGGTGCCACTACAAAGCGAAGGCCATGCAGGTGAAGATGTTGCAATCTACGCCCGAGGCCCGTGGTCGCACCTGTTTCACAGTACACATGAACAGCATTACATCTACCATGTCATGCGTCACGCTTATGGCTGGTAAGCCACGCGCTTTGTAAATACTGCGTTGCTCAGGCAAAATGAATTCATTCAGCCTGAGCAACGAGGTTTTTATGAGTACAGCATCCGACCAAAGCAACTTGCCCGACCGGGCAGAGTATCCCGAGCAACATTTTAAACACTGGAAGCTGACCCACGACCGCGACAACATTCTGTACGCACGCCTGGATCGTGCGGGCGAGCGTGTTAATGCCCTGTCGCGTGAAGTGCTGGAAGAATTTGACCAACTGATCAATCTGGTAGAGCGCGAAACCCCGCGCGGTCTGGTGTTGATGTCTGGCAAAAGCACAGGGTTTGTGTTTGGTGCTGATGTGCGCGAATTTGATGGATTCACGTCGGCAGACGATGTTACCGGTGAAATCAATCGTGTGCATGAGATGTTTAATCGTCTCGAAAAACTCGATTGCATCACGGTCGCTGCCATTGAAGGTTATTGCCTGGGCGGCGGGCTGGAAATGTCACTGGCCTGCAATTGGCGTATTGCCAAAGATGTGCCTGCTACCCGGCTTGGTTTTCCAGAAGTACAACTGGGTATATTCCCCGGGTTCGGCGGTTCTGCGCGCTCGGTCAAGATCATGGGCGGGATAAAAGCCATGGAGCTCATGCTAACCTCCCGCCAATTAAAAGCGCGCGCTGCAAAAGCGGTCGGCTTGGTGGATCAGCTTATCGGACGTCATGAAGAACTGGTCTGGGCCGCACGCAAAGCGGTACTGAGTGGCAAAAAAAATCGCGGCCCCCGACTTGTCGGGCGTTTAAGCAATACCCTGCCAGCGCGTAAGTTTCTCGCGGAACAAATGCGCAAACAGACCCGCCGCAAAGCGCGCCCGGAGCACTATCCGGCACCTTATAGCCTGATAGACACCTGGGAACAATTTGGTGGCAACACCAAAACCATGATGCGGGAAGAAGCCAAGGCCGTTGGCAAGTTGATGGTGTCATCTGCCGCGGAAGGTCTGCGCCGGGTTTTTCATCTCATGGAGCGCTTGAAGTCTGAAGGCAAAGGCAGCGACTTTAAGGCCAGCCACGTGCATGTGGTGGGCGCGGGTGTCATGGGAGGAGATATCGCGGCGTGGTGTGTATTGCGTGGCATTGATGTCAGCCTGCAAGACCGCGAAATGAAGTTCATCACCCCGGCATTAAAACGTGCCGAAATTTTATTTAAAAAGAAACTGCGCGATCCCGCTAAAGTCAAAGCTGCCATGGAGCGCTTGCGGCCCGATCCCGACGCGCGTTTTGTGCCGCGCGCTGATGTGGTGATTGAAGCCATCTACGAAAACGTCGAAGCCAAGCAGGCACTGTTCCGCGACCTGGAGCCCCGCATGAAAGCCGGCGCCATTCTGGCCACCAACACCTCAGCAATTCCGCTAGAAACACTGGCCTCGGTGCTGGGCAATCCCGCCCGTTTGATTGGTCTGCACTTTTTTAATCCTGTGCCCCAAATGCCCTTGGTAGAAGTGGTGTATAGCCCGGACACTGACGAACAGGAGCGCCGCAAGGGTGCTGCCTTCTGTCAGCAGATCAGTCGCTTCCCGCTGCCCGTAAAAAGCAGCCCGGGGTTTCTGGTCAATCGCGTGTTGGCGCCCTACATGATGACGGCGTTAAAACTGCACCGCGAAGGTATTCCCGCGGAAGCACTGGATGCGGCGGCCGAAGCGTTTGGCATGCCCATGGGACCGGTTGAACTGGCCGATACTGTGGGTCTTGATGTCTGCCTGATGGTCACTGGTGTGCTGCAATCCGACGATAATCTTGTATCACCGGAAAAGAGTTTTATTCAGTCATTGGTCAGCGCAGGCAAACTTGGCAAAAAGTCAGGCTCAGGTTTGTATGTCTGGAAAGACGGCAAGGCTGTGAAAAAACCGGGGGTGGCAGAGACTCATAATCTGGCCGAGATTGCGGAACAATTGATAGAAGCCTATACCAACGAGTGTATTGCCGCCTTGCAGGAAGGCGTGGTGGCTGACGAAGATCTGTTGGATGCAGGCATGATTTTCGGAACAGGTTTTGCGCCGTTCCGGGGCGGTCCTTTGTACTACCTCGCTCACAAGGACAAACAAGCGATTGTCAGTGACCAGGTAAAAACCCCCAAACCTGAACAGGCGAAGCACACAACAGACACCGATCACAATGAGCCCGAGCAGGAGACTGAAACCCGTGTTTAATTCAGACAGAAATCCACAGACTTTGCGCAGGGTTGTCATTGCAGGCGGGACACGTATCCCCTTTTGCCGTTCAAACACCGTCTATGCCGACTTAAGCAATCTGGACATGTTGGCAGATACCCTGCAACAGCTCAGTACAGAATTTAATCTGGCTGGCAAAAAGATAGATGAAGTGGTGGCAGGGGCGGTGACCAGCCACAGCAAAGACTGGAATCTTGCGCGCGAGGCAATACTGAGTACCGATCTATCGCCAGCCACCCCTGGCATTACCTTACAGATGGCATGCGGCACCTCCTTGCAGGCAGCGTTGATGCTAGGCGCCAGAATTGCAAGCGGTGACATCGATTGTGCCATCGCGGCAGGTACCGATACCACCAGCGACGTGCCGATTGTGTTTCAGCGCAAATTTGCCCAGCGCCTGATCAAACTGGGGCAGGCACGCAGCTTTAAACAACGTTTGCAGACATTTAAAGGGTTTCGTTTTTCTGAACTTACCCCGCGCCCGCCTGCCAACGGCGAACCGCGCACAGGTCTGGCCATGGGTGAACACTGCGAACTCATGGCACGTGAGTGGGGCATCAGCCGCGCCGATCAGGATCAGTTGGCGCTTGAAAGTCATTTAAAGGCAGCAGCCGCTTATGAAGCCGGTTTTTTTGACGCGCTGGTCCATCCATATGAAGGCGTCAGTCGCGACAATAATATTCGGGCTGATAGTTCACTGGAAAAACTCGCGAGTTTAAAACCTGCGTTTGACAAAAAACATGGCACCTTGACGGCGGGCAACAGTACGCCGCTCACGGATGGCGCTGCCGCTGTGCTGTTATGCAGTGAACAGTGGGCATTGGCCAACAACATCCCCATTCGCGCTTATCTGGTCTCGGGTCGCAGCAGCGCAGTGGACTTTGTAAACGGTGAAGGCCTGCTGATGGCGCCCACTGTGGCGGTCAGTGAACTCTTGCAAATGAACCAGCTGACACTGCAGGATTTTGACTGTTACGAAATACACGAAGCCTTTGCTGCGCAGGCATTGTGCACACTCAAAGCCTGGGAGGATGAAGATTTCTGTCGCGAGAAGCTTGGGCGTGATACCGCGCTCGGTACCATTGACCGCAGTCGCATGAACATCAAAGGCGGTTCACTGGCGTTTGGGCATCCGTTCGCGGCGACCGGCGCTCGTATTCTGGGGACCTTGGCGGCGATCCTTGAAGAAAAAGGTCAGGGACGCGGATTGATTTCTGTCTGCACAGCCGGCGGCATGGGTGTGGCTGCGATTGTTGAGCGGCCTTGATTAGTGCCGGTAAGCGGCCGGCGCGCCGTGATACTGGCGCTTTGGTTATTTCTGAACCACGACAGCCCGGTATTGAACTTGTATCGGGACAAAGGTGGCGCAAGGTTAGTTTCAGCGTTCTGGTCAGCGATGCCGCTGGTGTAGGCAGAATATTCGTCAGGCAAATACTCCCAACGGGTGTAGTAGTTACCACCCAGGCTAGCGGAAAAGTTGCCCAGATCGCCTATGTCGAAAGAGTAACGCACACGGAAATCGATGCCCTCAACAAACTGAGACAACAGATTGATGCTCAGACCTTCAATCGGCAACCGGCTGAGATGTTTAGACTGGACGGCAGCATTTCGATAGTCAGGCCCCACATTCAAGGCTTGTGTGACCTGACTCCAAGCCAAATCTGTCCTAGATAATGACTACGATTACCAGCCCGTTCGCGCGGGCTGTGTGGGGTCAGAGCGCAAAAATGCGATCAGATCCGCATGGTACTGTTCCGGATATTCAAAATGCGGGTTGTGCCCAATACCGGGATACAGTGTCAGTTCGGCATTCTGAAGAGACTCAGCAACCATGCGGGCTTGCCCGGCAAAATCATTGGTGAGTCGGTCATCTGCCCCACCCAATACCAGTGATTTGGTGCTGATATGTTGCCAGTCATAAACCACCGGGTCAATAAACAGAATGGCTTGCTGCCAGGCACGGATTTTAGCCAGCAACGGCCAGTCGGCGCTGAGCGTCTGACCGTATTGCATACGCACAAACTCGAGGTATTCAGGCTTGATCTCGGTGTTGTAGTAGCGCATGTGGTTAGCGAGGATTGACTGATAGCTCGTGGTAGCCTCGGTGCGCAGCGCAGCCTCTTCGATATCGCCCCAGGCGCGACCTTGACGCTGGTCCGTCATGCCAATCTGATTCACCAACACCATGTGTGTGACATTGCCTGGGTAGGTCATCGTAAAGCGTGCGGCCAGCATGCCACCCATGGAATGGCCGACAATGGCAGCTTTCTCAATACCCAAATGGTCAAGCAGACGTTTTGAATCGGTGGCAAAAATATGCAGGTTGTATGGAATATCCATTTTGGAGGACTTGCCATACCCAATACGGTCAGGCACTACCACGCGGAAACCCGCCTGGGACAATGCGGTGATGGTCGGGCCAAAACCGATGCCACCAAAGTTCATACCGTGGAACAACATGGCTGTCTGGCCATTTGGCTGGCCGACAGGTGCGACGTCCATGTATGCCATGTTGCCGCGTTTACCAAAATGTGTCACTGGCAAAAAATGCACCGGATGCGGGTAAACAATTTCATCCATGGTGGATGAAATCGGACCCCAGTCAGCAGGCGGCTCGCTGGGTGGTGTGCCGCTCTGGGCATACACACTGCCGGCTGTCAGCGACAATCCAGCCACTAAGGCCAGTGCATTGAAGGTTTTCAGCATATACAATTTTGACATTACGCAGTCCTCGGTTTTTTTGTTGTCATTTTAGTCAATCAGGCGATTTTCATACCTACACGCTTTACTTTGCCATCTTCTACCGACGCGACACTCCACACAAACCCCTGCCACTCGATCTGATCGCCTACCACCGGTTTGCCTCCCATCTTAACGGTCAGAAACTCTCCGATTGACTGAGACGCGACCAACGGTTCCGGGCGCAAGCCATAGATAGGTGCTAAATCCTGTATGCGGGCCGCAGCATCCAGAATAAAGTCTCCAAAAAACCAGTCATTAAGCTCTGTGGCAGGTGCCACACTGAATAATTTGCCCAGCGCCGGTAAATCATGCTCATGCCCGACTATACAGAGAATATCATCGGCCAGTAAACGTGTACTGCCGGTTGGATGCAACAACTCACGCCCTCTGAACAAGGCGGCGATACGAGTACCTTCAGGCATGCGCAATCCGCGCAGCTCTTTACCAATGCACCACTTTTCAGCACCGAGCCGATATACAAACAGCTCCCACGCACTGGTTGGATGAATCTCNNAACAACAAGGACACCAACACCACAAAAAATGCCAGATTGAAGTACAACTGAGCATTAGGCAACCCAGCCATGATCGGGTATACCGCAAGAATGATTGGCACCGCGCCCCGTAGACCCAGCCAGGATATGTACCAACGCTCTCGCATTTTGAAACGGCTGAAAGGCACCAGACTGATAATAACTGCCAAAGGCCTCGCCACAAAAATGATGCCCAGCGCCAGTAGCAAGCCGGGCACCGCTATTGGCAACAAGTCTGATGGTGTCAATAACAAACCGAGGACAAGGAACATACCGATTTGGCTTAACCATGCCATGCCATCGAGCACACTGAGGATGGACGGGCGGCTGCGCAGCGGTTTGTTACCCAGATATAAACCAGCCAGATAGATGGCTAGAAATCCGCTGCCACCTACGTTGGAGGTCAATGCAAAAATAAACAATCCACCACTGATCGCCAACAGAGGATAAAGACCATTGGCCAGGGTCGAGCGATTGATCAACTGTAGCAGCAGATAACCTCCCACGCCGCCCACGATCACGCCCAGGCCGAACTGCTGTGCCAGCATCCATGCAAATGACAACAATGTTACGGCCTCTGAGTACTGCGCTTTGGCAACAATATCAATCAGGGCGACTGTCAGGAAAATCGCCATGGGGTCGTTACTGCCCGATTCAATTTCGAGTGTGGCGCGCACCCGTTCATTGATACTGCGACCACCAAGCAGAGAAAACACCGCGGCGGCGTCTGTGGAGCCCACAATGGCACCAATCAGCAAGCCTTGCAGCAGATTCAGATCAAATAACCAACAGGCCATGACACCGGTCAACGCTGCCGTAATTACCACACCAAGCGTGGCCAGAGACAGTGCCGGGCCTAAGGCCACTTTAAAAGAGGCAACTTTGGTCCTTAATCCACCATCAAACAGAATGATGGCCAGTGCCAGATTGCTGGCGACAAATGCCAAAGAGTAGTTATCAAACTGAATACCGCCAATGCCATCTTCACCGGCCAGCATGCCGACACCCAGAAAGATAAGCAGAATAGGAATGCCAAACCGCGAGGAAAGCGCACTGACCAATACGCTGAAGCCGACCAGCAGCGAGCCGATCAGGAACAAAGAGTTCATGGTCAGTAAATCCATACGATTTCCCTTATGCAGGGTGAGTTTGGCTCGGGTGATCTAGAATCCGGATTATCAGCCAACCGTCAGTGACTTGTCAGTCACTGAACGGATGACGAAGAATAATCGTCTCGTCACGGTCTGGCCCCGTGGAGATAATATCCACGGGCGCTTCAATCTGCTGCTCAATAAACCGGATATAGGCACGCGCGTTTTCAGGCAACTCTGCCAGTGACCGGGCACCGACTGTTGACTCACTCCAGCCCGGCAACTCTACATAAACAGGTTTGAGTTTTTCATAGCGATCAACCGTCATGCAGGCGCTCACAATGTCTTCACCTTCGCTTTCGTAAGCAACACATACTTTGATGGACTTCAAACCGTCCAGTACGTCGAGTTTTGTCAAACAAATACCCGTTACGCTGTTGATACGTATCGCCAGCTTGACGGCTGCAGCATCAAACCAGCCACAACGACGAGCCCGACCGGTGGTTGCACCACGCTCCATACCCACTGTTGACAGATGGGTGCCGATTTCATCAAACAACTCTGTCGGGAACGGACCTGATCCCACGCGTGTTGTATAGGCTTTGGTAATACCGAGCACGTAATCAAGATACAGCGGCCCGTACCCGCTTCCTGTGGCGGTACCACCAGCCGTGGTATTAGACGAGGTGACAAAGGGATAAGTGCCGTGGTCAATATCCAGCAACGAACCCTGTGCGCCTTCAAACATCAGATGATCACCCGCTTTGCGATGCGCATGAATCAGCTCAACGGTATCGGCTAACATGGGCCTGACCTGCTCAGCGTAGGCGAGGATTTCGGCCAGCGTCTTGTCGTAGTCTACAGGCGCTACCTGATAATAATGGGTCAGCATGAAATTGTGATAATCCATGACTTCGCGCAGGCGACTGGCAAAATGGCCGGGATTAAACAACTCGCCCATGCGGATTCCGCGGCGAGCCACCTTGTCTTCATACGCCGGGCCGATGCCACGACCTGTTGTACCGATTTTGCCGGCACCCAAGCGTTGCTCGCGCGCCTGATCCAGCGCAACGTGAGATGGCAGAATCACCGGGCTGGCGCCACTGATCTTCAAACGCTCCCGCACAGGTATCCCCTGCGCCTCAAGCTCACCAATCTCTTTGAGCAGCGCCTCGAGGCTGATCACCACACCGTTGCCGATGACACAGGTGACGCCGGCACGCAGCACGCCTGACGGGATCAGGTGAAGTACGGTCTTTTTGCCACCAATAACCAGAGTATGACCCGCATTGTGACCACCCTGAAAACGGGTAACCACCGCAGCCTGCTCAGTGAGAAGGTCAACAATCTTGCCTTTGCCCTCATCACCCCATTGTGTGCCTAAAACAACAACGCTCTTACCCATGTTCCCCGTACTCTGTATGTAATCTGTAGGAAGTGCTCAAATCACCCTGTCGCCAGAGCGGCGCGGATTGTATCTCAAGCAGGCGTAAGGTCAACCACCTGCCACTGACCTGATATGTCTGACACAATACATCGCGTAGCATTTAATTCATTGATCAAGCTCACATCGGGCTCACCATCGCCCAAATGCGTCACAACGGCATGCCCTTCCGCGCGCAGTTTTTTGACCAGCAACAGCAGCTCAGGCTGATCAACATCAGGCGCAAGAATAACACAGCGACGCGGATAGGCCCTGTTGCTCAGGCGGGCGAGTGTTTTTAAATCCACATCAAAACCGGACGCCGGCCGCGCGCGCCCAAATACTTGACCGATATCATCGTAACGTCCGCCTTTAGCGACTTCACTGCCGTGAGCTGGCGTATAGGCAGCAAACACAATACCCGTATGGTACTGGTAACCGCGCAATTCGGATAAATCAAAACCAAAGGTAACGTCGGGCAATCGTTGTTGCACGCGTTCAGCAATCTGGCTGAGCTCATCCAACGCTGTGCGGACTGACGGCGGCGCATGGGCAAATATCTGTTCAGCGCTGCGCAAGACACTGGCATCACCACTCAGGCGAGACAAGGACTTGATCATGCTGCACAGCGACGGATCGCTTAGATGTAGATCGAGCAGGCTATCCACCCGGTTAAAGGCCTTGCGCTGCACCACATCAAACAATTCGCTTTCAGCCTCTTTATCCAGATTAGCGGCTGCCAGCAGATTGCGGAAAATACCCACATGGCCCAGCACAATATGAACAGGACTGATGCCAGCAAGTCGCAAGGTCTCAGCCATTAACACAATCAGTTCCACATCGCAGGCAGTGCCTGGATGCCCAAACAATTCAGCACCTATCCTGATGGGCGCGCGTGAACTGAGCAGGCCTCGTGGCAGGGTATGCAGCACGCTGTCGGCATAACATAAGCGAGCAGGCCCATCACGATGGAGGTTGCGCGCATCAATGCGCGCTACTTGTGGGGTGATATCCGCACGCACACCCATCATGCGGCCGCTCAATTGATCAGTGATCTTAAAGGTATGAATATCGAGATCATGAGATGAGCCGACCAGAAGCGAGTCCAGAAACTCGATCAATGGGGTTATGACCAACTCATAACCCCAGGCTTGATACAGGTCCAGAATCTCTCGGCGCAGTGTTTCCAGCATCAAGGCTTGTGGAGGTAATACTTCCTCCACGCCCTCTGGCAGCAGCCATCGGTCAGCACGTGTCATGTTATTGTCCTGCCCAGTTTTCCTGGCCCTGCTTTTGTCTTTGGGTCTTCCATCTACTTACGGAGCAGTATCGCTACGCAGGTATTTAAAATAATCGCTGTCTGGTTGCATCAGCAATACATCACTCTTGGAGTTAAAGGTATCGCGGTACGAGTTCAGGCTACGTGTGAACGAGTAAAACTCCGGGTCTTTTGTAAAGGCGCTGGCGTAAATTGCTGACGCTTGCGCATCACCCTCACCACGCACCAGTTCAGAATCACGGTAGGCTTCTACCAGTAACACAGCTTCCTGACGGTCTGCATCCGCTTCGATACCAATGGCCAATTCGTTACCACGTGAGCGCAGCTGCTGCGCTTCACGCTGACGCTCAGAGGTCATACGCTCGTATACCGAGGATCGCACATCGTCAGGCAGGTCGATACGCTTGACGCGTACGTCAATGACTTCGATGCCGTATTCCTGTGCGGTGTACGTGTTCAGCTCCTGTGTCAGTTGCTGCATCAGTGAGTCGCGCTGACCGGACACCACCTCTTGCAGATCCCGCTCACCAAACTTGTTGCGCAGGCCATCGTTTACACGCTGGGCAAGCAGCGAGTTGGCGCGCGACTCATCTCCGGACGTTGCGGTATAAAAGCGCTCCACATCAACAATTCGCCACATGGCATAGGAATCAACCAGCAATGCTTTCTGCTCAAGGGTCAAATAGCGCTGGGGTGTTGCATCCACGGTCAGAACACGCGCATCAAACTTACGCACGGTATTGACGTAAGGAATCTTGAAGTGCAGTCCCGGCGGAATGTCAGCTCTGACCATATCACCAAACTGCAGCATAACTGCGCGCTCGGTCTGACTGACCACAAACAAGGAGTTGGACACAACGGTCACAAGCAGGAATATAACGATACCCAATACTGTATTTTTCATTAACGTGGTCCTCGTGCTGGAACGGTCTGCACGCGCGCGCGATCACCGGTAGCAGACTGTGAAGAAAGTTCGCGATTAACCTGATCAGCCAGATCACGAATCTGCTGGCTGTTCAGTTGCAACCTTGATGTTGCACCTGTGGCATCCGTCACACCCTGCATCATACGGTCTAGTGGCAGGAACATCATGTTGTT
The DNA here is from genome assembly GCA_002422225.1 of Gammaproteobacteria bacterium UBA6173. Lineage (GTDB taxonomy): Bacteria > Pseudomonadota > Gammaproteobacteria > Pseudomonadales > Pseudohongiellaceae > Pseudohongiella. The sequence goes on along the minus strand of DITX01000196.1, from coordinate 3,464 downwards.
ACCGCCTTCGACATCGACCAGCACCTTACTGGTGTTGCTCAACACTTCCTGAATAGCGTCAATGTACAGACGTTCTCTGGTTACCGCCGGAGCACGTTGATACTCGGTCAATAATTGTTCAAAACGGGACGCTTCACCTTCCGCACGCGCAATCACCTGATCGCGATAGGCATTGGCCTGTTCGATGATACGCTGGGCCTCACCGCGCGCTTCCGGAATAACCCGATTCGCGTAGGCAAGCGCCTGGTTTTGCGCACGTTGTTCATCTTCACGCGCTCGAATCACATCATCAAAGGCGGCCTGCACTGCTATAGGCGGTTGCGCATTCTCGACGTTGACCTGCGTGATCATGATACCTGTGCGATAAACTTCCATGTAGCTTTGGGCGCGGTTACGCACCTCGGCGGCAACGTCAGCACGACCTTGTGTCAGTACGCGATCCATGGTGGTACTGCCGACGACGTGACGTACGGCAGACTCAACCGCTTGATCAAGACCAAGCTGCGGATCACGCACCATCACTGCGTAGGCCATCGGATCAGCCACCACAAACTGCACTGAAATCGCAACGGTCACGATATTCTCATCAGTGGTCAGCATGTCGCTGGAGTAGGAACGCGTGTTGACACGGGAAATATTAACTTTTTCCACCTGATCAATCAGCGGAGGGTTCCAACGCAAGCCTGGCAACACTACTTCTTCCTGAATTTCACCGAAGCGCAGAACAACACCGCGTTCTGCTTCATCAATCGTGTAAAAGCCCATTGCTGCCCAGACAACCGCAGCCAATACAACCAGCCCGCCCAGCAATCCAATGGAAGCGCCGCTGCTCACAGAACCGCCGCCGCTGCCGCCAGAACTGCCGCCACTTTTACCACCCAACAAGCCGTTCAGGGTTTTGCTGAGCTTGCGAATAACTTCGTCAAGATCGGGCGGACCACCTTGGTCATTTCCACGGCGACCGCCCCCGTTACCACCCCAGGGGTCGTTACCATTACCTTTGTTTCCAGGTTCATTCCAAGCCATCGTCTACTCCATACCCATTCAGTTCGGGGGCGATTTTAACGAATTATTACGCGTAAACACAGCTTTTCAGCTCACTGACCAAAAGCCGCGCGAGGATTCAAGCTGAGATATCCATTGAGTTCGAACTGCTATCTTCCAGCAGCAAACGCTCAAAGTCTTGTCTCGGCAATTTGATATTCAGAACCGTTTGCCCCTGGTCATTGATCGTTTCGTGACTGACCGCACCGCGCGAGTACAGGCGGGCACGCAGACGGCCCTGATCAGGTGTCAATGCCAACTCTTTGACCACCACATCATCGGTGACCATTTCACTGATGGCAGCCAATAATAAATCGATGCCAGCGCCAGTTTTTGCTGATATCCAGACCCTGGAGGGTTTGCCGTTCTCACCACGATCAATTTTTGGTTCAAATCCGGGCATCAAATCAATTTTATTGAGCACCTGAATACACGGAATTGCTTCAGCACCAATCTCCGTTAACACTTCATGTACTTGTTCGATATAGTAATCATGTGCTTCATTGGCGATATCAACCACGTGCAGCAATAAATCTGCCTGCACGGTTTCTTCCAGTGTGGCGCGAAACGCCTCCACCAGTTTGTGTGGTAAATGGCTGATAAATCCAACCGTATCAACCAGCACAGCCTCACCAAAAGATGGCAGCTGAATTTGTCGCAACGTAGCGTCAAGCGTTGCGAACAGCTGATCAGCCGCGTAAATGCCTGCATGGGTTATAGCATTAAAAACCGAAGACTTGCCCGCGTTTGTGTATCCCACCAGCGAGATGACCGGGATTTCGGCGCGCTTGCGCGAGCGACGACCCTGCTCACGCTGGGCTCGGACTTTCTCCAGGCTCTTGTTAATATTTTTGATGCGCTGACGAATCATGCGCTGGTCTAGCTCCAGCTGCGTTTCGCCAGCACCGCGCAGATTGACCCCCCCTTTTTGTCTGTCAAGGTGAGTCCATCCGCGTTTCAGTCGGGTAACGGAGTGCTGCAACTGGGCAAGTTCAACTTGCAATTTGCCTTCGTAGGTAATGGCGCGCTGACCAAAAATGTCCAAGATCAGGCCTGTTCGGTCCCTGACACGGCACTTCAGCACTTTCTCGAGGTTACGCTCCTGGCTGGGCGACAGGGTATGGTTAAAAAGCACCAAGTCGGCCTTGTGCTCTTGCACAGCCGCAGCAATCTCTTCGAGCTTGCCCTCGCCTACAAAGGTTCTTGCGTCCGGCGACTTTCGACTGCCTTTGATGAAGCAGACAGGATCAGTGCCGGAAGATCTCGCCAGCTCTTCAAACTCAACGGGATCTTCCTGTTCGCGCAGTGAATTAAATTCAATGTGAACAAGTACGGAGGTCTCTCCCCCCTCAGGACGCTCAAAGAACAATCAAGCCCTCGATTCAGGCCATATTACCTGTAGCAGAGTCATCGTCATCCGGTCCGAACTCGCCGCCCTGCGAAGGGATCTTAACGGTACGTGCCGGCACAACTGTGGAAATAGCGTGTTTGTAGACCATCTGGTTCACAGCGTTTTTCAGCAATATGACAAATTGGTCAAAAGACTCAATCTGACCCTGCAGCTTGATGCCGCTGACCAGATAGATTGAAACCGGAATACGCTCCTTGCGCAGCACATTCAGGAAAGGGTCTTGTAGGGAATGCCCTTTTGACATTTATATTCTCCTTAAGAAATTCAGCTAAAAAACCGTGTTAACCAGCGATATGGATCCGTCCAGCAAAAATGGTAACAATCGCAACGATGTCTGTTGTCTCGACTGTCTCTGCACTATAGGTGGAGACGGTTGTGAATGATTTCAAGTCTCAATCGTTTTTATGACACCATCAATCAGGTTTTTATCATCACTGTCAAAATTATGCAGCGCCGACCAGCTCCGCAGCCACGTAATCTGCCGCTTTGCCAACTGCCTGGTGGCAATGATACCTCTTTCCACCATGGCATCATAGCCGAATTCATGGCTCAGATATTGCCATACCTGACGGTAACCTACGCTCCTGATTGAGGGCAACTCAGGGGTCAGGTCGTCACGCGTAAACAGCGCCTCGACCTCTGCCACTAGCCCAGCGTCTAGCATCTGATAAAAACGCTTTGCAATTCTGCTGTGTAATACGCTGCGATCTAATGGCTGGATTGACAGAAAACGTAAAGTGTCATCTCCTGATGACCCGATAGGCTGCAGCGTCTGCCAATCACTCAAAGACCGCCCGGACACACGAAACACTTCAAGTGCCCGCTGTAATCTTTGCGGATCGTTTGGATGAATCCTCAGAGCTGCGACTGGATCAACAGACGCCAGCTCGGCATGCACGGCAGCCCAGCCCTCTGCATTGGCCAACGCCAAAATTTCAGCCCTGACCTGCTCATTGGCGGCGGGCATTTGCGCGAGCCCATCGCGTAGCGCCTTGAAGTACAGCATGGT
>DITX01000071.1 GCA_002422225.1 Gammaproteobacteria bacterium UBA6173 | reverse complement strand
GGTTAAAAGTTACATCAGGCGGCTTGCCAGAAAAATGAGTACAGCGTAGCGCAGACTTTTGCCGACCGCCACCAGCAAAAGGAACAGCCAAAATCGCACCTTGAGTGCGCCTGCGACAAAGGTAAGTGGGTCTCCCACAACGGGTAACCACGCCAGCAAAAGACTCCATACCCCATAATGATTAAATTGATGCTGCGCGCGACTGAGCTGTTCTGCCGTTACCGGAAACCAGGATTTGTCTCGAAATTTCACAAGTTGACAACCTAGATACCAGTTCAGGCAGGAGCCCAAGGTATTACCCGCAGTGGCTGCCAACCACAGCAGCCAAGGGGTGTAGCCTTGCTTAAACAGCGTCAATAGCAACACTTCTGATGATGCCGGGAACAGAGTCGCCGCAAGAAATCCGGTCAATGCCAGGGATAAATACATCACAAATGCAGGTTCTCAGCACTCATGGCGCTGGCTCAAACAAGGGCTGCAGCACTGCGCTGATGGACTAAAACAGATCATGAGTCTGGCCGAGCGCAATAACATTGTGATCCACATGGAACCGTTTAACAGCAAAATTGATCATCCTGATTATATGTGCGACAGCTCAGCCTGGGGGCATTGAGTTATGCCAACGAATTGGATCGCCAAACTTCAAGTTGCTGTGCGACATCTGCCACATGCAGGTTCAGGAAGGTGATGTGATCAGAACCATTCGTGATCATCATCAATGGTTTGGTTATTACCATACGGCTGGCGCAGGCAGTTGCTATTTGTGATATCTGAAAACAGTGGTTACTGAGGGCGGTGGAAGCGGCCCATGTACACCGATTTGGCCAGCACCTGACCTTCCATGGCAGCCATCACCGCATCACGGGTTGCAATCGGATCATCACTTGCCGTCACGTCGATGCTTGTCGCCAGCGCATACACTTCAAACAGGTAGTGGTGTTTCGGGCGGGTTGCTGGCGCGCCCGGGCCACGGTATACACGGCCAGTGGCGCTGATTTGTGAGGCGCCATTGGGGAGCTGATCCCCTGCTGGCTGGCCCTCGGCGAGACCGCTGGTATCACCCGGGATGTTCCATACCACCCAGTGTACCTGGGTTTTTGTACCCCGGTTAGGTGCGAAATCCAGATCAACCATATTGACCACAAAACTCTGAGTGCCTTCGGGAACATTAACCCAGCTAAGAGCGGGCGACGTACCACCACCGGGTGCTGCACCTTCTGCCGCCTGCGTGAAACGCACGGGAATATCCGCGCCATCGTCAAAACCATCTACATTCAGCATAAAGTTGGCAGGCGCTTGCGCCTGAGTTGCTGCAGCCATCATCGTCATCACCAAAGTTGCAAAGATTTTTTTGAAAACGCTCATGTTTTCTTTCCTTGTTTCTGTTTCTAAAAGTCGGTCTTAGCCGCCCGACATGGCATAACGGTAGGTTGCCAGATCAAAATAATCCCGCCATTCCTGAATCTTGCCAGCGTTCATTTCAAATATGCCAGTTCATTGGCATCCAGTCGACTCCACGCCTGAATAAATGCGGTGATAATCGCTATATTGTTGTGGTTCATACAAACAACCCTGCTTTTCTTATTTTGGTAACAGTCTTGATCATAAACAAAGTGAACGAAGTAGTGAGGCCGCAGATTAGTGACGTCGAAGCATCCTCATCACCGCGATATAAAAGAAAGGTACAAAGAAGGTAACCAGATAAGTCGCTGAGAACATACCGCCCAGCACACCCACACCTATGGCATTCTGACTGGCAGAACCGGCACCGGTGGCGATTGCCATGGGCAACACGCCAAGCATGAACGCCATAGAAGTCATGATGATGGGACGGAAACGTTGTTTGGTCGCTGTCATTGTGGCTTCGAAAACACCTTGCCCGTCCTCGATCAGTTTTTTGGCGAATTCCACGATCAGAATCGCATTTTTAGCTGACAAACCAATCGACGTCAACAATGCGACCTGAAAGTAGACGTCGTTGGCCATGCCCTGTAGCAGACTGGCAACAACGGCACCCATAATACCCAGCGGCACCACAAAAATAATGGCAAACGGCACCGACCAACTTTCATACAGCGCGGCCAGGCACAGGAATACAATCAGAATCGACAGTGCATACAGTGCAGGGGCCTGCGAGCCGGTAAGCCTTTCCTCGTACGAGATACCTGACCATTGCAGGCCAAACCCACCGTCGAGTTCGCTCACAATGCGCTCCATTTCATCCATGGCTACACCTGAGCTGACACCCAGCGCCGGTGAGCCCTGAATATTGGCTGAGGAGCTGCCGTTAAAGCGCGTCAGCAGTGGCGAGCCGTAGGTCCAACGCGTGGTGGCAAATTCGTTAAACGAAATCATCTCGCCATTGCTGTTGCGCACATACCAGCGGCCGATATCTTCTGGCAACATCCGAAACTCGGCATCAGCCATCACATAAACCCGCTTGATACGGCCGTTATCAATAAAGTCGCTGATGTAGCGTGAGCCCCATGCAGCCTGTAGCGTCTGGTTGATCTCGGCTTGTGAAATCCCCAGCGCTGTTGCACGCTCGGTATCAATGTCCACTTTAAACTGAGGCACGTCTTCAAAACCATTCAGACGCACGCCAAACAACGCCGGGTTCTGGTTGGCTTTGCCCAACACTTCGTTACGCGCTGCCACCAGCGCATCGTGGCCCTGTCCGGTCAGGTCAATCAGCTGCATATCAAAACCGGAGGCATTGCCCAGTTCCTGAATCGGAGGCGGGAAAAATGCAAACGCCATAGCGTCACGTATCCCACCAAAGGCGCCCGTGGCACGCTGTGCGATGGCGAATACCGACTGATCTTCATCAGGACGCTCGTCCCAATCCTTCAGCATGATAAAGCCAATCGCTGCGTTCTGCGCCATACCGGCAAAATTGAAACCGCTGACAGTCAGCATGTGTTCAACGTTGTCGCCTTCCTGTTCCAGCATGTACTGCTCTACCAGTTTGACACTTTCCAGTGTGCGCTCAATAGTTGCGCCGGGTGGAGTCGTGACCTGGAAAAACAGAATGCCTTGATCTTCGTCTGGCAGGAATGAACCTGGCAGGCGTATAAATAGGAAGCCCATGATCACAACCAGTCCGATATACAGTGCCGAAAACCGGATAATACGACGCGCCATATATGAGCTGCATCCTATGTAGAAGCTTCTCAGTTTGTCGAAGCCGCGGTTAAAGGCGCCAAAGAACCCTTTTCGCTGACCTTCTTCACCATGATGTCTGGACGGGCGCAGAAAGGCGATACACAGCGTGGGCGACAACACCATAGCCACGAAGACCGACAGGCTGATGGCGGTAATCATGGTGACCGAGAACTGGCGATAAATCACACCGGCTGAGCCTTCAAAAAATGCCATCGGAACAAATACGGCGGCCAGTACCAGCGCGATGCCGATCAATGCGCCGGAAATCTGGCTCATGGATTGTATGGTGGCTTCGCGTGGCGACAAACCTTCCTCGTGCATCAGACGCTCAACGTTTTCCACCACCACAATGGCGTCGTCCACCAACAACCCAATGCACAAAACAACCGCGTACATGGTCAGTGTGTTAATCGAATAACCAAAAGCCAGCAGCACAGCAAAGGTGCCCAGCAATACCACCGGGACTGCAATGGCCGGGATGATGGTGGCACGTATGTTCTGCAAGAACACAAACATCACAATAAACACCAGCACAAAGGCTTCAATCAACGTCATGACCACGCTTTCGATAGAGACGCGCACAAAGGGCGTGGAATCGTTGGGGTAAACCACTTCAATATTGGCTGGCAGCGAGTCGCGCATGGCTTCGATTCGGTCTTTCACGGCCTGCGCAGTTTCCAGAGCGTTGGCTCCAGTGCTCAAGGTCACCGCGATGCCTGCAGCGGGACGGCCTTTGTAGCGTGCAACCTGACTGTAACCCTGTGAGCCCAACTCCACACGTGCCACATCGGCCAGTCGCAGCTGTGAGCCGTCCGAGTTAACACGCACCAGAATGCGCTCAAACTCTTCCACTGTTTGCAAGCGTGATTGTGCTGAAATAGTGGCGTTGATCTGCTGGCCGGCTACCGCGGGCAAACCACCCAATTGGCCCGCAGATACATCGGTGTTCTGTGCCTGAATAGCGGCCTGCACATCCATTACAGATAAGGAGTAAGCCAGCATTTTTTCAGGGTTCAGCCAGATACGCATGGCGTGCGGCTCTGCAAACACGGTGACGCTACCTACGCCATTAACGCGGGAGATGACGTCCTGAACTGTGGAAGTTACCAAGTCGCCCACATATTGTAGACTCAGGCTTCCATCCGTCGAAGTAAACCCCGCCACCAATAGAAAGTTGCTATTGGCTTTGTTAACAGTAACGCCCAGTGCCTGCACTTCCTGCGGCAGCTGGGACAAAGCGCCTTGCACCTTATTCTGTACCTGAACCTGCGCAATGTCCGGGTCCGCATCAGGCTCAAAGGTCAGAGTAATCATTACGGAGCCATCGGAGCTGTTGGATACAAAATAACGCAGATTATCGATACCAGTCAGGCGCTGTTCGATCACCTGCGTCACACTGTTTTCAACCGTCTGCGCCGAGGCGCCCGGATACATGGCACTGATGGTGACTGAGGGTGGCGCAATGCCGGGATACAGTTCAATTGGCAGACGTAGAATGGACAGCGCGCCGGCCAGCATAATAGCAATGGCGATCACCCACGCAAAAACTGGGCGATTAATAAAGAACTTGGACATCGTAATTCCCGCTGAATAGTAAGTGGCAGACTATTTAATAGTTGACTACGACGCCGGGCGCCAGACGCTGAAATCCTTCCAGCACAATGCGGTCACCGCTTTGTAATCCGTTGGTGACCAGCCACTGATTGCCTTGCTCGCGTGCAACGTCAATGGCTACCTGGTGCACGGAGTTGTCAGGTTGAAGTTTCCACACGTTGAGATTGCCATTGTTGTCACGGATGGCAGCCTGTTGTGGAATCAGAAAACCCCGCTGTGAATTCACAGGCAGCCGTGCGTGCACAAACATACCCGGCAGCAGCGTGTGTTCTGGATTAGGGAATAACATACGTAGTTGCACGGAGCCGGTGCTTTCGCTGACAAAAACACTGGAGAATTGCAACTGACCCGTTTGCCTGTAGCTTGAGCCATCAGCGAATTCAAGTGTCACCGGAAGGCTGCCTGCTTCGGCCAGTATCGAGCGCATGCGCAGGTGATCACTGCTGGACTGCATAACATCAACATACACCGGATCAAGCTGTGTAATTACTGCCAGCGGTTGTGCCTGATTGGCGGTGACCAAGGCGCCTTCGGTAATCAGTGACTGACTGATCTGGCCTGAAATGGGGGCATAAACACGGGTGTACTCAATGTTCAGTTCAGCATCGCGTTTGGCCGCATTCGCTGTCATTAGCGCCGCTTGTGCCTGCGCCAGTGCATTTTGAACCTGGTCTACATCATACTGACTGACCGCGTCTGATTGTCTAAGACTCTCAATACGCTTGAGATTGAGTTCCGCCAGTTCGGCATTGGCCTGAGCCGTCATCAGATTCGCTTCCGCCCGCTGCAAGTCCAACTCATATCGTGCAGAATCAATCTGATACAGGGCTTGTCCTTGTTCTACAAACTCGCCTTCTTCAAATAAACGCTGCAGCAAAAGTCCACTGACTTGCGGCCGGATTTCCGCAAGACGGTAGGCTTGTGTACGACCTGGCAGGCGTTCAACAGACTCAAAATCTGCTTCAGTGACCTCGATCAGCGTGACTGTCGGCGCGGGCATGGCAGGCATGGAGGCTTCCAGTGAATCCGATGCGGATGCACTGACTTGGTCAGGTAATATTTGATACATTGTGCTTGCACCTAAAAACGCAACGACGCAAAAAGCGCCCAGTACTCGGGTTTTCATAGTTTCTCTTCTTTTAGGAATGAGGCAACCAGAGTTATTATTTTAGGAGGTCGCTGATTTGTGAATGACGGCTATTATACATACATGAATGTATGTATAATAGCCGTCATTCATTTAAATTATGAATCAAAATTGATAAAGTTTTTGAGGCATTAAATGGTTCGACGTACCAAGGAGGAAGCGCTAGAGACGCGCAGTCGTATTATGGAGGCGGCTGTTGATGTATTTTTTGAAAGAGGTGTGGCCAACGCTACCCTGAATGATATTGCCGTATGCGCAGACGTAACGCGCGGTGCTATCTATTGGCATTTCAAGAATAAACTAGATGTATTTGACGCCTTGCACGATCAGCTGCAATTGTCATTTGCGGACACCATTCTCGGGGATCTGCGCAATGATCATCCCCATCCTTTACTTCAGCTGGAGCGCCTGTGTTCTGACTTGCTCATTGATCTGGAAGTTAATCAACACAAGTTCAAAGTGCTCAGCATTTTATTTTTTAAATGTGACTACACTGGTGAGATGGAACATTTTCTGCACCTGCAGAATGCGAGAAAAAAGCAGAATACTCAGCTGTTTTCCGAGTACTTTACACGCGCCAAAAAACACAAACACTTGGTAGCCGATGTCGACACCATGGTTCTGAGTATGGCGCTGATGTCTTACATAACCGGTATTATGGTGGACTATCTGCGCGATACCAATAGCATTGTCATGCGAAAGTATGCACCAAAATTCATGCGGTTTTTCTTTAAAAATCTGACGTGAGCACATCGCCGGCCTCATTCCGGTGTCTGATGTGGTCTTTTGTAATGGTGCCTGTGCTCATTGGCCTTTTTAAGGCGCCAGAATACATGTTGGTGCTCTTTGGTGCAGTAGCAATGCGTTACCAGCGAGCAGGGTGTTTGTCGGGCATCAACGATGGGAGTGCCTCCACGATGGGAGTGCCTCCACGGAAAAGCTGGGCATGCCAGATAAATACATCACCGGGCCTGGCAAGAAAACTGACTGGCTCAATGTTTTTTTCTGTAGCTCTTGTTGCATATAACTGTAAAACACCGGTAGCTCAGCGCCTATTGCATTGGTTTTTCGGTGTAAAAACAGATAAGGCGGAATCAGATGGCTGCCCGGGTAATAGCGCAGCGGACCGGAGTCAGGTGATATTTTTTCTACTGCAGTCTATGTAGCCAGCATACAGTTTGCTTGTTTGGGCGGCATGTCGAATGTGTCGACATGGTCATCCTGCCCCGAGCCATATTCAAAATTCAGATTGTCATCGGACTGTGCATGTCGTTGCTGAGAATTAATAACCGTATTCAACAAGCATTCCGGAGTCAGACGTTTACTGACGGACAGAGACAGGAGTCTGCCACAGCTGTCGCGCAAAGATTCGCTGAATTCTACGCGGTTCAGTGACAGGCCTATAACAAGTGTGTCGTCAATCGGGGCTTAGCGGGCAGACGTCACATTGTCAGACGGATTACGGTCGATCAATTTGTTGAGAGGATCAATGCCCAACGTTTCAGGACGGGCATTTACCGTCACTGTAACTTGCTGTTGATTTTGTTCAATCAGATGTTTTTGCAGATACAACACCTCGGGCACACCCGTTGCAGGGTCTTCCGCCCCAAACACACCAATATCCACCCAGTCCCTGATGGTGATTTCACTTTCTTCACCGCCACCGCTGGCCTCAAATTTGCGCGCACTGACGTCAATCACCACCTCGTACTGACCATCAGCCAGTTCAGTCACTTGTGAATCCGTGACACGCAAATCAAACAGCACAATACGCTCGAGCATATCGGTGATCACACTCTGATACTCCTCAGGCGTGAAGGCGCGGATGCTGCTTATCAGGTCACGGGTAGTGGGGAAGGGCGCTTCACCAAATGCAAACTTGTCGAGGAACTCTGCCAGAGCGAGGTTCATATTGTCTTCGCCGATGTAGTCCTTGATGGCGTACAACACCAGACTGCCTTTGCGGTAGTGAATGTAGGGCTGGTTTTCCACCAGATACAAAGGCATTTCATCAATGGCTTCGCCGCCACGACCCTGCAGATAACGATCCAGCTCAAATGCCAGAAAACGTTTCATGTGGTCAGCGCCATACTCACGTTCCATGGCCATCAATGCAGAATATTGTGCCAGCGACTCCACAATCATGGTGGAGCCCTGCACATCCGCACCAATCACCTGATGACCCCACCACTGGTGAGCCAGTTCATGAGCCGTGACATAAAACACATAGTCGATTTCTTTGGGATCCCTCAGGTCCGCAATAAACCCGATGGCCTCTGAAAACGGTATAGTGTTTGGAAAGGCTTGCGCAAACGTGCCCTGAAAGCGCGGGAATTCCAGAATACGGAACTGGCGATACTGATACGGTGAAAAATTCTCTGTGAAATATGCCAGCGAATTTTTGGTAGAACGAATCATGGTATCGATATTGTAGTCGTGCACGTAATACACCTCGATGGCAACATCATCACCGTTCGGGTTGGTCCAGGTGTCTTTTTTCACCTGATAGTCGGCCGACATAAACGAGTAGAAGTTCCAGATGGGTGTATCCATACGGTAGTGGAAGTAACGTCGATTGTTGTTTTCCCACTCGCGGATCAGATAACCAGGTGCCAGCGCAATCTGGTCTGCTAAGGTCGACACAATGGTTTCAAAGTTGACACGGTTGCCACCACCGAGTCCGCTTTTCATCAAGGCCTCAGCATCATCTATGCTGGCTGCGCGCTGCACCGGGGGCAGGTCAAAGCGCCGTCGCACGTTATTGTCCTGTAGTTCCTGCGAACGCTGATAACCAATCTGTGGGAACGCCGCTCCGTTGTTAAAAAAAGTGCCGTTGGAGGTCAAGTCTGCGCCATGACCGCTGTTGGCAAACCCCGGTGTGGTCCATGACACATCAAAATCCATGGTCAGGTCGGTCCCCGCCGCCATTGGTGTTCTCAGTTCATAAATGCGATAGCCCAGCTCTTCATCCACATGTGTCAATGTGGCGCCCGGAATATCCAGCATCTGCAAGTCAAGATATGGCATCAGACTGATATGAATTTCGCTGATGGCCTGCGACGTGGTATTACTGAGGCTATAGCGACCCTTGATCATCACATCCCGAGTATCCGGGAAGATGTCTACTTCAGCATACACGCTGGTGACTGCTGGTTGCGCGAGGTCAGCATTGGCCTGATAACGTTGCTCATATGTCGCCTGCCGGCGTTCGCGATCGCGCGCCGTGGTGTAGTCATTCAAGACATTGGTGTTGTAGTAAATCCACCCGCCGGTCGCAATAAACAAACTGCCGACCACGCCCAGAGACATCAGCATGGGACGCGTCAGGCGTTGGCGTGCCACTTTCAGGCGATTGCGCCAATCGTCCTCGATGCCACGTGGCCACAACAGTTGGACAAACAACAGCAGCAAACAACCAAACAGCCCCCAGTACAATGTCTGCCACAGGTAAGGCACCAGATTGTGGCCATAACCGGTAAAGCTGGAGTAAACCGGATTGGGCATGCGCATGCGATACAATGCATGTTCAAGGCCGATCTGCGGCGCTGCCATCAGGAATACCACGTAGATCACCATCAAGGCCATCGCAAAAAACTTGTTGCGGGTCAGGATGTAAGCAAAGATGGCCAGCACCATCATCAGGTAAATCGGAAACTGGAAAAAGAACAACAATCCAGCCAAATAGTGCAGCAATTCAATCTCATAAAATCCGCGCGACAGTTGCACGCCAATACCCGCCAGCATGGCTGCGAGCAGCATCACCACAATCACCAGTGTCAGCGCAGACAGTTTTGCTGCCAGCATCACCCAATTCTGGAACGGCATCGCATCCACAATGCCAGCTATACGTACCTGCCGTTCACGCACCATTAACTCACCGGCGTAGTACACCAGCACAAACAGCAGCGACAGGGAGAAGGCGCCATTGATGATGTCTACCATGATGGCCGTGGTCGGATACACCGCGGTGCCAAACAGATTGCCCAGATTGCCGGCTGCGTTGGCAACAATCAACAACAGCCCCATCAATAACAGGATCAAAAATGCTGTACTACGTACAATACTTTTTACTTCCAGGCGGGTTTGTGACCAGTATTGTTGCACGTGGGTGGTCAGTCCAAACCGTTGCTGAACACGAGGTAGCGCAGCTGTCACGGGCGCAGACGCTCGGTTGTCATCATCCTGCAGCGCGGCTTTTTTTAGCTGTTTGCGCGAAGGATTGATGTTAAACGGGTAGAGCAGTGATGCCAGTCCTAAAAAAGCTAGCGCAATCGCCATCCAGAACAACCTGTTGACCAGAAAGGCGCCTTCGAAGGCCGGCATCAAGGCGTTCTTTTCAAACACCGTCCAGTAGCGGGTGACCTCCAGCAAAGCCGTGGCACCAAACGGATCCAGCATACTGATGGTTTCAACGGTTGCCGGTTCATTAAAGGTTTCCAGCAAAAATGTCAGCATCAACAAAGCCACCATGCCGGTGTAGGTTGCCATCATGCTGCGTGTTGCGGTGGCGATACAAAAGAGGATGCTGGAACAGATAAACAAATTGGGCAGCCCCACCAGCCAGATACTGTACCAATAGGGGTACAGGTTAAATGCGCCGATGCGTTCCTGATCCAACCACGGCATGAACTCGCCAATCAAGACACCCAGTGCGGCAGCCAGAAAAATGCCGGCAGCAAACACGAATGATCCAAAAAAGCGGCCATACACATATTCGAATTTGCGTACTGGTGTGGACAAAAACAACTCTGCCATCTTCAGTTCATGGTCACGAATCACGCCGCTGGCAGAAAACGCAATCGCGCCCAGTAAGGTGATGACCGATAAGGTGCTCAGTTGAATAAGAATGGCATACGGGGAATTGATGTTGACGTTGCTGAAATCTCCGCCTACTTGTACGCCATCAGTGGTAGTACCTAAAAACGATATAAGGAAAAACACGCCGGACAGTACATAAAACAGGTACTGACGACGATGGAAATTCATTTCAAATTTTGCAATGGTCCAAAACATGACAGTGCTCCTTTAGCCGCTGGCCTTACACCGCAACGTTGATGTCATGTTTGATCAAGGTGGAGAAATACACATCCTCCAGATCGACCTCCTGTGCGTCGAAACCCTCGGGCTGGGTCGGGCTGAGCACATGGATTACCGTCTCACCTTCGGTCAGGTGCGAGAGAATCACCTGATACTGTTGTTGATACGTTGGCAGGGCATCGCGTTTGACGCGTTTGCGCCAGATGCTGCCGCGCAACTGGTTGATAACCTCACGGGGGCGGCCACTGAGCAGGATTTCACCTTTGCCCATGATGGCCATGTTCTGGCACAGATCACTGACATCTTCCACAATGTGGGTCGACAATATCACCACAATATTTTCGCCAATCTCTGCCAGCAGGTTGTGAAAGCGGTTGCGCTCTGAGGGGTCAAGACCGGCTGTTGGTTCATCAACAATGATCAGTCTGGGGTTGCCAATCAAGGCCTGGGCGATGCCAAAGCGCTGTTTCATACCGCCCGAAAACGTGTCGATCGCTTTTTTCCTGACGTCGTACAGGTTGGTTTTATGCAGCAAAGCGTCAACCATCTCGCGGCGTTCTGCTTTGTTGCTGACACCCTTCAGAACGGCAAAGTGATCCAACATATCCAGCGGTGTCATTTTGGGATAACTGCCAAAATCCTGGGGCAGATAACCCAGTACTTTACGCAGACTGTTTTTGTCTTCAAGGATATTGAGCTCATCCAGAAACGCCGTTCCACTGTCTGCTTCCTGCAACGTCGCCAAGGTGCGCATTAATGATGATTTGCCAGCTCCATTTGGCCCCAGCAGCCCGAACATGCCGGTGGGGATGTTCAGCGTGATGTTGTTGAGCGCGCGAACGCCGTTTTTGTAGGTTTTGGACAGGCCTTTGATAACGAGCATATGCGTAGTTTCCTTGTTCAGTTAAAACCATCTGGTTAACGGAAAAGCAAGATTCGAGCCATTCTGTATCGCTTTGATATTTAATAATTAAATGCAGATGGCCTGTCGATGAGTGAGTGGAAAACACCAATTATTGACCGGCAAAATACCAACCAGTTCACAGTTTGGTCAAATTAGCCAATCGTACTAGTGTCTCATCACCATAGCGGGCGTATGATATTGCTATGAGCGCTCAGGGATTGACAGTACTGGTAGTGGACGATGATCCGGGAAACATCGCGGTGATTGGCGACCTTTTGCGCTCTGACTATCAGGTCAAGGTGGCAAACTCGGGCAAAAGGGCCTTGCAGTTGGCTCGTCAGGACCCGATCCCAGCGCTCATACTGCTCGATGTCATGATGCCTGATATGGATGGATATCAGGTATTGGAACAGTTAAAGAAAAATAGTATCACGCGCGACATTCCCGTTATTTTTGTCACAGCACTGGATAGTCAGAGGGATCAGGTGAGCGGATTCCGACTGGGCGCTGTCGACTATATTACCAAGCCCATCATGTCTCAGGTTATGCTGGCTCGTGTTCGCACGCATCTGGAACTCAAAACAGCGCGTGATCGGTTGGCTGATCAGAACGCCTGGTTGGAGGCTGAAGTCACCCGGCGCATGGCTGAAAATGATCTGACGCAACTGGTCAGCGTACGGGCATTGGCGCATCTGGCGGAAACCCGGGACAAGGAAACCGGCAACCATATTCTGCGCACGCAGGCCTACGTGCACACATTGGCCCAGCGACTACGTCATCACCAACGGTTCAAGCATCTGTTGGATGACCATTACATCGAGGTGTTGACGCGTTCGGCACCCTTGCACGATATTGGTAAAGTAGGCATTCCCGACAGTATTCTGCAGAAGCCCGGTCCACTGACATCTTCAGAATGGGAGGTAATGAAAACCCATGCAGCATTGGGTGCGCAGGCAATCGAGCAGGCAGAGCGTGATATCGAACAGCCGGTTGAGTTTCTGGCGGTCGCCAAGGAAATTGCTCACTGGCACCATGAACGTTGGGACGGCTCCGGCTACCCGGACCGTTTGATGGGGGATGCCATCCCGGTGTCGGCCAGACTGATGAGCGTGGCTGACGTATTCGATGCGTTGATTACCGAGCGTGTTTACAAACCCGCCATGTCCCTGGAAAAAGCGCGCGACGTCATTTTACAGGGGCGGGCAACACATTTTGATCCGGATGTTGTAGACGCATTTTTGCAGGATTTTGCGATGTTTCGTGAAATCGCGGCCCGACATAGGGATGTTTCTAACTGAAGGTGCTTATGGACACAACTGCGATTACTCCGACGCTGTTTGACTTCAGTTATTCTTTGTTAATCAACGGCATTTTGTTGGTGGCACTCATCCAGCTGATCGGATTTCTTGCTTTTCGCCAACGCACAAACTGGACAGATTGGCCCTCGCTGATAGTTGGTTGTGTGATTGGGCTGGTAGGGGTTTTGCTCATTCAGATCAGTGCAACCCTGTTGCCTGGCATCATTTTTGATACCCGCTCAGTGCTGCTGTCCATTTGCGGACTATTTCTGGGTCCTGTGCCAACAATCATTGCCATGGTGATTGTGGGGGTTTACCGGTTGTCACTGGGTGGAGAAGCGGCACTTGTGGGTATGGCCGTTGTTTTGTCATCGGGTTTGATAGGACTGTCTTTCCGGGCGTTACTTTATAAAAAAATCGAATTCATCAAATGGTATGAACTCTATTTGATGGGCGTGCTGGTACATATTGTGTTGCTGGCTCTGATGTTGACGTTGCCAGACGAGATCGCGTTGACGGTGCTATCGACCATTTCGTTTCCAGTGATGTTGATGTATCCCTTGCTCACGGTGGCTGTCGGGATGGTGCTGATCGATTACCTGCATCGCAAGCGCGATCAGCTAGATGCGAAAGTTCAGCTGGAAACCGATCGACAGCGACTGAGCAACATCATTTGGGCCACTGATGTCGGCACCTGGGAATGGAATGTCCAAACAGGAGAGTTACGAATCAATGACCGTTGGGCTGATATTATCGGTTATACACTGAACGAATTAGCACCCATTGACATCAACATCTGGGACAAGTTGGTTCATCCAGATGACTTGCAAATATTTGAGACACAGGTCAACCGGCATTTTGCGGGTGAAACCAGATTTTATGAATGCGAAGCACGGATGCGACATAAGGACGGTCGCTGGGTATGGGTGCTGGACAGAGGCCGAATCCTGTCGCGTACAGAGTCGGGATTGCCGGAATGGATGGCCGGCACACAGCTGGAAATCACTGCCCGCAAACAGGCAGAGCAGGCACTGAAAACCAGTGAACTGCGCTTTCGCACTTTGTTCGAAAATACCCCGAGTATCGCTGTTCAGGGATACGACCGTCACCGTCGAGTCATTTTCTGGAACCATGCCAGCGAGAGTCTGTACGGTTTCTCCCGGGAAGAGGCTGAAGGCCAATTGCTTGAGAATCTGATCATCCCTGATGAAATGCGGCAGCAGGTAGTTGAGATGAGTGAGTCGTGGACGATCGGAGGTCAAGCGATGCCCTCCGGCGAACTGACACTCCGGCGCAAAGACGGTTCAGCGATTACTGTGTTCAGTAGTCACGTGCAGCAAGACGGTGTGCACGGGCCGGAAACTTACTGCATTGATATCGATCTGACGGAACAAAAAAAGGCACAAACCAAGCTTGAACAGCTTGCGCTGGCTGTTGAGCAAAGTCCGGAAAGTATTGTCATTACCAATGCCCATGCGCAAATCGAATATGTAAACGCTGCGTTTACGAACACGACCGGGTATTCGCAAGACGAAATGCTGGGGGAAAACCCGCGTATTCTGCATTCTGGCAAAACGCCACCCGAGACTTACCAGGAAATGTGGGCGAATCTGGCAAAAGGGCTACCCTGGAAAGGCGAGTTTTACAATAAACGCAAAGATGGTACTGAGTATCTTGAGTTTGCGATACTGACACCGCTGCGTAATGTGGCCGGTGAGATCACTCATTATGTTGCTATCAAAGAGGATATCACCGAGAAAAAGCGTATTGGGCTGGAGCTTGACGCACACCGTCACCACCTCGAAGAGCTGGTCGCGACACGCACCTCCGAATTGGAAGATGCCCGACAACATGCGGACGCAGCCAATGCCGCCAAAAGTGCATTTCTGGCGAACATGTCACATGAGATAAGAACGCCACTGAATGCGATATTGGGCCTCACACATCTGGTGCGGAAAACAGCCTCATCAGATCAGGTAGACAAGCTGCACAAGATTGACAGTGCAGGGCGGCACTTGTTATCCATCATTAACGATATTCTGGATATCTCGAAAATCGAGGCTGGTCGTTTGCAACTGGAGATCCAGGATTTCCATTTATCAGCAGTGCTCGACAATGTGCGATCAATCATCAAAGAACAGGCCTCGGCAAAGGGTGTCGACGTGATCGTTGACACCGATTCGGTACCTGTTTGGCTGAAAGGTGATTCGACCCGCTTGCGTCAGAGCTTGCTGAACTATGCCAGCAATGCAGTCAAGTTCACCGACAATGGTTCTATTACCCTGAGCGCCGAACTGTTGGATGAAGACAACGAGGGATTACGTATACGGTTTCAGGTCAGCGACACCGGTGTGGGCATTGCCCCGGAAAAATTGAAAAATCTGTTCCAACCCTTTGAACAGGGTGATTTATCCACAACACGAAAATATGGTGGCACCGGACTGGGACTCGCCATAACCCGACAACTTACCGAGTTGATGGGCGGCAGCGTTGGCGTGGACAGTATCCCGGGCAAAGGCAGTGCGTTCTGGTTTACCGTCAAGCTGCAACGTGGCCATGGCATCGCTTTGCAGGATGACACCAAAGCAGGTGATGCTGAGCAGACGCTACGTGCGCAACAGCACTCCAGCAGAGTTCTGCTGGTGGAAGACAATGAAATCAATCGCGAAGTCGCGCTGGAACTGCTCTATGCAGTGGGTTTGTCGGTAGATACCGCGGCCGATGGTGCGGAGGCCGTTACCAAAACCCGGGCGCAGCGCTACGATCTGGTACTGATGGATTTACAGATGCCCAATATGGATGGGCTGGAGGCAACCCGACAAATCAGGCGTCTGAAGGGCTGGTCAAATATTCCCATCCTCGCCATGACTGCCAATGCCTTTGTGGAAGATCGTCTGGCGTGTTTTTCAGCGGGCATGAATAACTTTGTAGCCAAACCGGTGGAGCCTGAGATTCTGTACTCGCTGCTTCTCAAGTGGTTGCCTGCCGCTGTGGATAGCGCCATTTCTTCAGAGAAACCAGCCTCGATAACTGGAAATGGGGCGACACCGTCACCGCTATCACACGACACAATGGAAAAATTAAAAAATATTGCCGGCATCGATCTGGACCACGCACTCATGATGGCAAGAGGCAAGGCAGCGTTTGTCATACGGTTGATGGCGATGTTTTCAGATCAGCACAAGACGGACTCCGCTCGTCTGCGCCGCCTTGCCAGTACCGGCGATAGCCGGGCGATACAGCGTATCGCCCATACACTCAAAAGCGCTGCCGGGAATATAGGAGCATTGACTGTGTCAGATGCGGCTGCCACGGTGCAGAACGATGCAAAGTCAGGATCTGCAGAGCTGTCAGTTCAGGCGCTGCGACTGGCCGACTTGTTGGAAAAACTGTTGAGCGACCTGACGTCAGTGCTTGCGGCACAGCCCCCCTCTGACAGCAGCATCCCGGTGCTTGTTGCCAATGTCATTCACGAACTTAAAGAAAAATTGAAGACTGGTGATATCGACGCAAACGAACTGGCGATGCGTCATGCCGTCATTTTAAAGACTGAGCTTGGGCAGGAATCAGGCACGGAGTTTTTGCGTCTGATTGCGGCTTTTGATTTTGAAAATGCCTTGGCTATATTGCAAGCCGTTAATCGTGGTTAAACTGTTTTTACAACGCCTCTCTGAAATCCGGGTGCGCAATGCCAATCAATAACTGCGCGCGTTCACGCAGGCTGGTGCCGCGCAGACGCGCCACGCCGTACTCGGTTACGACATAATCAACCTGAGCCCGTGAGGTAACCACGCCCGCGCCGGGTGACAGCTGGGCGGTAATGCGTGATTCGCGGCCGCCTTGCGCTGTTGAGGGCAACGCCATAATGGAACGGCCACCGGCGGATAACTGCGAGCCCGTCACAAAATCAACCTGTCCTCCAAACCCTGAGTAGATGCGGTTACCGATGGAATCGGAACTCACCTGTCCACCCAGGTCAATCTGTATGGCGCTGTTGATGGACACAGTCTGGGGGTTTTTGCGGATAACAGCAGGAGAGTTTACATAGGCGACGTCCAGAAACAGCACCTCGGTGTTGTCATCTAAAAAGTCGTAGAACGCCCGCGAACCCATTGCAAAACTGGTGACAGTTTTACCTGGCTGAATCACCTTGCGACTATTGTCGATCACGCCGGACTGCAGCAGTGGCAGCACACCATTGGAAAACATCTCCGTATGAATGCCCAGATGTTGGTGGCCATGCAATGCCGCCAGTGCAGCATCCGGGATGGCACCTATACCCATTTGCAGGCAGTCGCCGTTTTTGATCAATCCGGCAACGTTTTCACCAATGCGTTTGTGAACCTCGGAAAACGGTTTTGGATCATGAGTGACCACGGGACTATCAAGGGTCACTGCAAAATGAATTTTGCGCAGAGGTATCGAGGCATCACCGTGGGTGCGCGGCATTTGTGGGTTTATTTGCGCAATGATGGTGCTGGCCATTTCACAGGCTGCCATGCTGGCTTCCACCGAAATGCCCAGTGAGCAGTTGCCATGACGGTCAGGTGGTGACACCTGAATCAGCGCCACATCAATGGGCTGATCGCCAGTGCGGAACAAGCGCGGTATGTCAGATAAAAATGCCGGCACATAGTCAGCACGCCCGCAATTCACCAGGTCACGGGTACTGGCCCCCACAAAAAAACAACGATTGCGCAAGTGGCCTTCCAATGCTGGCGCACACACTGCGTCAGCCTGCTCCAGGTGCAGTTGCAGCAGCTGCACGTCTGTCAGTTGCTGTGCGTGCTGCGCCAAGGCCTCCAGCAAGCGATAGGGCGTCGCGGCCATGGACTGGCACCAGATCCGGTCGCCAGATTTGATGGACTTGACGGCTTCAGCCGCACTTGCGCAAATAATGGCCATGTTGCTTGATCAAGCCATCCGGTGAAGGGCACAAATCTTGTTGCCTGACGGATCACGCAGATACGCCAGATACAACTTGCCGTCCGCGCCTTCACGCACACCGGGTGGATCTTCACACGTGATACCGCCATTGGCGACGCCGGCGGCATGCCAGGCATCAGCTGCTTCCGGGCTGTCGGCAGCAAAGCCGATGGTGCTGCCATTGCCGTGGCAGGCTGGCTCGCCATCAATGGGTTTGCTCAGTGCAAAAATGCCGGTTTTGGTGCGATAGAAACAGCGGCCTTTGTCGTCGACAAAACCGGGTGGGCAGCCGAGTGCGCCCAGCACCGCATCATAAAATGTTTTTGATTCTTCGATGTCATTTGCACCGAGCATGATGTGACTGAACATGTGTATTCTCCAGGTAAATTGTTTGGGTTTATGCGTGGCGACTAGCGCACAACCTCGGTTGTGCAATAGGTGTTTTCTTCAAGTCGTTTGGTGTAGTTGTTCAGAATGCGCGTGCCTTCTGCAGGTTTGATCACGCCGGCATTAATTTGTTTGCGCACCAGTTCTGTCATACGACGATCCAGATCGTTAGGAAAGTACTGCACCTGATTCAACATCTCTTTGGTGCTGATGCCCTTGAGAGTTTCCTCTATCCAGAAATTGCCGGTTTCATCGTCACGGGCATACACGTGCACTTCATCAACACGACCCAACAGGTTGTGAGCGTCACCCAGAATTTCCTGATAAGCGCCGACCAGAAAAATGCCGATGTAGTAGGCTTCGCCGTGCTGGTGTTTGTGCAGCGGCAGCCAACTGGTGTTGCCACTGCCAACCACGTATTGATCAATCTTGCCATCAGAGTCGCAGGTCAGATCCACAACCTGGGCGCGGCGCTCCGGGCGTTGATCATGTTTGTGCAGCGGCAATACCGGGAACACCTGCTCAATGGCCCAGTGGTCAATGATGGAATGAAACACTGAGAAGTCACACAGATACAAATCGGTGAGTTGCTCTTCCAGTGCCAGTTGTTCATTGGGTGCTGGCATCAGTTCGGCGGCCGTCAGTTTACGCAGCACCTCGCGACACGTGCTCCAATACATACTTTCGGTGTGCGCCATTTGGTCCAGCGTCATATAACCCAGACGCGCCATTTGCTCAGCTTCCTGGCGGGCTTCCTGCGCATCGTGGTAACACTCCAGCAAAATGCCGGTGACTTCTGTGGCACAGGCTTCCTCAAACGAGGTTTCCATGCGTGTCACTACCGATGGAGAATCGGGTGGCAAATCATTTACCGGCGGACTGTCCGGACGATGCACGCCCAGAACCGGCACCACCAGCATGGAATGGTGCGCAGTCAGCGCGCGACCACTTTCTGACAGCAAGGTCGGGCAGGGCACGCCGCGTTCATCACAAATTTCCTTGACGGCATAAACCACCACGTTGGCATATTCGCGCAAACCGTAGTTGATGGAGGACTCCGGGTTGTCGTAATCACCGCCATAGTTAACGCCCAGACCGCCGCCGACATCCAGGAATTTGACGGGCACACCACGTTTGATCAGCTCAGCGTAAATGTGAGTGATTTCTTTCACCGCCGCACGCAGCACCTGAATATCAGAAATCTGGCTACCCAGATGGAAATGCAAAAGCGCCAGCGAGTTTTGCATGTTTTTCTTTTCAAGCTCGCTCACCAGCCTGACCAATTCAGGAATGGTCAGGCCGAATTTTGAACGCGAGCCGCCGGACTCAAGCCATCGTCCGGCGCCACGTGTATTCAGTTTGACACGCACACCCAGGCGTGGCGCTTGTTGACGCTGCTCACCCAGAATCATCAGCTGATCAAATTCAGAATATTTTTCAATAATCGGAATCACCTGCTGCCCCATCTGCTGTCCGTTCAGCATCATGGTCAGCATGACATGGTCTTTTACACCGTTGCACAGCAACAACGTATCAACACCCACCAAGGGCAGCGCCGCCATCAACTCCGCTTTCGAGCCACATTCAAGCCCAATATCAAACTCCTTGCCAGCATCGAGGACTTCGGCCACTACCTCATGCAGTTGATTCACCTTGATCGGGAAAATACTCCGGTATCTGCCCTGGTACTCCGCGGCATCAATGGCGTCGCGGAACTTGCGGTTAAGCTTTTTGACCCGCGAACTGATGATGTCCTGAAATCGCACCAACAATGGCAGCGTTGAGCCATCCTGTAGCGCCTCATCAATGACATCCATCAGATCGACACTGATGTCGGTACCCTCGATGGGCCGCACACTGACATGGCCCTTCTCATTAATGCTGAAGTAGCCATCACCCCAAGTATCCAGCGCATACAGTTCCTGCGCGTCCGCGATTGTCCATTCACTATCATTTTTTGCAGTTATATCAGTCATCAGTTTTCCTTTTATCGGGAGGGGACGGAGGGATCAAAAAATGATCAACAGCCGTCCACAATCAGGCTCTTGCCGCGCGGCACTCGGCATACAAAGCCAACAATTCAATGGCGATCTGCGCGCCTGCCAGTGCTGTGAGTTCAGCATGATCATAGGCTGGAGCTACTTCTACGACATCCATACCAATCAGATTAATGCCAACCAGCCCCCGGATGATGCTGAGCGCCTGAAATGAAGACAGGCCGCCCGGCACCGGAGTACCCGTACCCGGCGCAAATGCCGGGTCAAGGCAATCAATGTCAAAGGTAATGTACGCGGGTGAATCCCCCACCCGATCTTTTATACGCTGCACAATCGATGCGGTGCTGTTCTCGTGCACATCAATGGCAGACGCTATCTCGTAACCAAGGGTGTCATCATTGGTGGTGCGAATACCGATTTGTATTGAGCGCTCGGGCAGCACAATGCCCTCTTTGGCCGCTTTGTAAAACATGGTGCCGTGGTTAATGCCTTCACCAGAACTGGGCCAGGTGTCGGTGTGCGCGTCAAAGTGAATCAGGCTGATCGGGCCGTGTTTTTTGAAATGCGCACACAGGCTGGGGTAGGTCACAAAATGATCGCCACCCAGCAACAACGCGGCACTGCCGGCATTCAGAATATCAGAGACACCCTGTTCAATATGTTTCACGCTGGTCAGACCACCGCCCATGGTGTTTTCGCAGTCGCCGTAGTCCAACACTTTCAGTGCCTGGAGTGGGTCTGTTTTCCAGGGCCAAGGACGTTCCCACGCCAGTGACATGGAGGCGTTGCGAATCGCACG
>DITX01000090.1 GCA_002422225.1 Gammaproteobacteria bacterium UBA6173 | reverse complement strand
TGGCCGCTAAGATAGCTGCGGAGACTGCAGAAACTAATGCGGAAACTGCCCAAGCTGCTGCTGAACTAGCAGAAACTCACGCGGAGACTGCAGAAACTGGAGCACTGGCCGCAAAGGTAGCCGCTGAATCTGCCCGTGACGCCGCCCTGATCCAAGCTGGTGTTTACGTCGATGAACCCACTGGCCGCGCTGCTGTGGCTGACGGTGTCGCATTCAAGGTGCAGGGAAGTGGCGATGTAGCGGCTTACGAATACCGGCGCACGAATAGCACCAGTGTGCTGATTGCGACTTATCCCTCGTCTGCGTCAGTGGCTGGCATCAAAGAAATCATCACTGATGAATATGCACCGGATGACTATGCGTGGATAGTTCGGGATGAAGATGGGTTGGTTGCTTTAGGTATTAAAAACGATGGAACTGTTGTTGCCAGCAAGATTGAAACGCCTGATTTGTTGAATTTGCAAGTTTTAGCTGATGCGACCACTGAAGTTTTTGGTGTTGATCCCATTTACGCGATAGCTGATGAAAATGGGAAGTCCGCATTCGAAGTGATGCCTGATGGCAGCATTCGAGTGGCAAACCTATCTGCGCCCATTATCAATGGCGGCTATGCCCAAAAATTACTTCGCACAGATTTCGGCGCTGGCAATTACGACACCGAAATAACCTATTTTACCAATACCGGACAGTCGTTAGCGGTCGGGCCTGCTGGCGCTTTAACAACAATCCAGGAATACGACAATGTTGGATTTGCACACTATGCAACTTCGCCAGTAGCATTTTTGCCATTAACCGCAGCAAATTGCGGCAGTGGCGGTAATACAGAGCCGCCTATGTTCGGAGCGCTTGGAGCAATTAAGGAGTTGATTGCCAGAGAAAATTCAATCAGTTACACCTCACAATTAAACAAATTAGTAAGCACTAGCAATTCACAAGGTAGTTGGGCTATTGCTGCATTGGCAAAAAATACGCAGTATTACAACGCCGCCATGACGCAAGCAACTACTGCTAAAGCATTGGCTACAGCTGAAAACAAAACATTTTCAGTAGGTGGTGTGTTTTGGACGCAAGGCGAGGCCGATGCGGGTAACGGCTATGCCTATTATTTGAACGCAATGAAAACGCTTGCGACTAACTACGACACAGACTTCAAGGCCATCACAGGGCAGACCACCCCGGTAAATTTCATCAGTTATCAGGTTGGCTCAACCACAGCTAATAAGCATGTCGCGCTGGCACAGTTGCAAGCGTCCATAGACTCCGCACTGATTCATTTGGCGTGCCCCATGTATCAGTTTGAGTACCGTGGTGATGGGGTTCACGTTACTGCTGACAGTTCTAAGTGGCTTGGTGGCTACTACGGGCTTGTTTATAAGCGTGTGGCGGTTGATGGTCTTACATGGACACCCACGCGCCCACAGTCTGCGGTGGTCGTAGGGAATTTTGTCAACGTCAAGTTTCACCTGATGGTCAAGCCTTTGGCGATTGATACGGTGCTTGTCCCTGCACAGACTGATTACGGCTTCACGCTGGTTGATTCTTCCGACAGTCCGCTGGTAATTTCTGCGGTGACGATCTCTGGCCCTGACACCGTAAAAATCACGGCATCTGCACCCATTCCAGCGGGTGCCAAACTGCGCTACGGCTTCAACACAGCGGTTGGCAAGAGTGGTGGCTATGTCAGCGGCTGTGGAAATTTGCGCGACAGTCAAGGTGATGTGGTGACTTATTATTATCACCCACTTCATAACTGGTGCGTGTTTTTTGAATTTGTACTTTAAGGATTAAATCATGACGATCTCTATAACCATCCCTGGTGCTTCATTTACCAACTATGTTAGTAATGTGGAATTGCCTTATATCGAAGACGCTGTATCGTTCCAGCTTTATGGAGTTGATGCGGCATCTTCTGTTCTTAATCGAACGCATAATCCTACGGCAAATGCAACACTGGTTGGAAATCCAACCTATGCAGCAAATTATGCGACAACAAGTTATACAGCGGGTTTTGATACAGGATATTTGTTAGATACTCCATTTACTCAGGTTTATATTGGCAGAAGTGCCAGTGGTGGAAATTCTCCGATTGGGAGAGCACCCGGTGGTGAAGCCTTTGTCAATATGATACAGGTGATTTCTGGGGCACCAAATTTCACAATGCGAACTTGGCCAAACGGTGTTAGTGGTGCAGCTTTATACCCACCCGCGTCCGATATGACTCAGTTTTTAACTCTTGGGTCACGTTGGGGTGGTACTGGCACTGGATCAAGTATTTTTTATATTAACGCCAGCGGTTTGCAGCTATCAACCGATTCCGATGTTACAAAAACCGTTACACCGACCTTGAATCTTCGTGTTGGTGCCGGTGGTAATGGTACGGTTGGAACATGGGATGTTGCAGCGACAGCGTTTTATGGCAGGGTTCTTACCGATACTGAGCTGCGCGAAGTTCACGCCTATTTGAAAGGGCTTTTGGCGTACCGTGGCGTGACCATACTTTAACGCCATGATCCTCACCACCCGCCTGCTGTTCTTCGCCGCTGGCTTCACCGTCAGCCAGCGCCTGATCTTGTTGCACCCATCCCACGCCAATGACGCTGCGCTGCTGGCCCATGAGCGCACGCACCAAGCGCAAATGGCACGGGTGGGCACACTGACCTTCTGGTATCGCTACCTGAGCGACAAAGCATTCAGGCAGCAGGCCGAGGTCGAAGCCTACCAGGTGCAGATTTCGCACGGTGCGCGGCGCTCAAACTGTGCCCGCTACTTAGCAGAAAAC